>JANYLE010000252.1 GCA_025363795.1 Mariniphaga sp.
CCACTCTACAATTATTAACCTTAATTTATCAGGTGATCAGTTCCAATTTTCCAATTCCTCCAAAACTTACTTCCCATCAATTATCCCTTCTGTCGGGGCAGCATCATTTAATTGACTTTCAAAAAAATTCTGACAAACAAATCGCTGATCTTAATCGTTTAAATTAAAAAAGTTATTTTTACGCTTTACAAAATTTTGCACCGAACACATTACAAGAATCAGAAAGCAGATGACTAACAGCAAAAGTCCTCAAAATCTACATAATACGAAGTCAAACAAAAGGTAATAATTTTCGAATGGATCTGCAGACCGAAATAGAAAAAAGAGAAATTGAAGATTTGTTCGAGGACCTGTTAAAGTCATTCACCAGGCCACTTACTCCTGAAAACGAACAACTTATCCGAAAGGCATTTCAATTTGCCAACGCTGCCCACATGGGGGTCAGACGGAAATCGGGAGAACCGTATATCATTCATCCAATTGCCGTAGCAAAGGTTGTTGTAAGCGAAATAGGTCTTGGAACGAAGTCGGTACTTGCAGCAATTTTACATGATGTCGTTGAAGACACAGAATATACCCTCGAAGATATTGAAAATATGTTTGGGGAAAAGGTCGCTTCGCTGGTAGACGGGCTTACCAAGCTTTCCGGAACATTCGACTCAAAGCAGGCGACGAATTTCAGGAAAATGCTCCTCACCTTATCCGATGATGTAAGGGTTATCCTGATCAAATTGGCCGATCGGCTCCACAATATGCGGACGCTCGAATCGATGCCATATCAAAAGCAACTCAAAATCACCTCCGAAACGCTTTATATATTTGCACCACTCGCCCACCGGCTTGGCCTTTATGCCATCAAGTCAGAACTTGAGGACCTGAGTCTGAAATATAAAAATCCCGAGATTTACCAGCAGATTGTGATGAAACTCCGAAGTGAGGAGGAACGAATCAATTACCTGGTTTTCGATTTTGCCAAACCGATACAGGAAAAACTTTACGCCGAGAAATTCGATTTCACCATCAGCGGACGACCAAAATCGATCTACTCGATCTGGAATAAAATGCAGGCCAAAAATATAACGTTCGATGAAATTTACGACCTGTTGGCGATCCGAATTGTTTTTAAACCAAAGGAGGGCATTTCAGAAAAAAGGCAATGTTTTGATATTCTGTCACTGATTACCGATATCTACACCCCAAAACCCGATCGGATTCGCGACTGGATCACCATCCCCAAAGCCAATGGTTATGAAGCACTTCACGTTACCGTAATGGGCCCGGAAGGACAATGGGTTGAAGTTCAGATTCGCACCGAAAGGATGGATGAAATTGCCGAACGCGGATTTGCCGCTCATTACCGGTACAAAGGTGAAGGGGCATCTGAAAATGAGCTTGATAAATGGCTGATAAAAATCCGTGAGTTGCTTGGAAATCCCGAATCGGATGCGCTTGATTTCCTTGATGAGTTTAAGCTGAATCTCTATTCTGCGGAAATCGTAATCTTTACACCAAAAGGTGAGATGAAAATGCTCCCCAAAGGGGCTACGGTACTTGACTGTGCTTATGATATTCACTCCGAACTTGGTAATCATTGTATCGGAGCCAAAGTGAATCATATCCTTGTACCAATGAGCCATGTCCTGAAAAGTGGCGATCAGGTCGAAATCCTCACCTCCGATAAGCAATCGCCAAAACCTTCCTGGATTGAAAGTGCAATCACAGCAAGGGCGAAATCAAAAATCAGGGATTCTTTCAAACAGGAACAGAAAAAGCACATCGAAGACGGAAGAACACAGCTTAACCAACAACTCGAAAAATTAAACGTAAAACCTGCCTCAAACACCCTCAAGAAGCTGATTAATCACTATGGGCTTCACTCCAAAGAACAACTATACGCAGAGATCGGGATGGGATTAGTGAGTCTCGATAACCTCGAAACAACGCTGCTGGAAAAGTCGGTGAATAAATTTGTCAAATTCTGGAAACTCTCGTTCTCGTTCGGAGGCGATAAAAAGAATGAAAATCAGAAAATTGACAAAAAGTTGCCCTTTATGCTCACAGAAGATCCCATAAAGGCCAATTATCTTCTGGCATCGTGCTGTAATCCAATTCCGGGTGATGATGTGGTGGGTTTTGTATCGGAAAACGGCCAAATTATGATTCACAATAAGTCGTGTCCCGAAGCACTAAAATTGATGTCAAGTCGCGGAGATGATATTGTTGATGCAACCTGGACAAAATCGAAGATACTTTCTTATCTTACACACCTATATATCAGAGGTTTTGACCAACAAGGAATTGCAAACAGAATCACGAACGTGATCTCGAACGAGTATGGAATAAATATGCGTTCAATCAGCCTCGACGCGCACGATGGTATTTTTGAAGGGAATCTATATCTTTACATTCACAATACGGAGATTCTTGAAACTCTGATAACCAAAATTCTAAATATTAAGGGAGTTGATTCGGTGAATCGCAAAGAGATTTAAGAATTCCTCTCATTTATTTTTCTCTTGAATTGATTGATTCATAAAAATATTTCTAATTTTACAATCTATTTTAACTTAGATTAAGTATGAATAGTCTGCATAATAATAGAGAAACGGTAAAATCCCTCTTCACGGAATACCTTGAAAGGAAGGGTCACAGGAAAACTCCAGAGCGGTATGCTATTCTTGACGAAATTTATTCGCGGGATGGGCATTTCGACATCGAAACGTTATACATTTCGATGAAAAATAAGAACTATAGGGTAAGTCGCGCAACCTTGTACAACACAATTGAACTGCTGCTTGATTGTAAATTGGTTGTAAAGCACCAGTTTGGGAAGAATATTGCCCAATTCGAGAAAACGCTTACCACGACCCAGCACGACCACCTGATCGATATCCGAAACGGAAAGGTGATTGAGTTTCATGACCCACGAATTCGCGAAATCATAGAAGATGCTTGCGCGAAACACAATTTTAAACTATCGCACCACTCTCTTTACCTTTATGGAGAGATGGATGAGCCGAAATGACACATTTAAAACGAACTGACATTAAGTAATTAATTTACTGAAATTTAATTCATACTATTATTGTCAGTTCTCCAATCCTGCATGACTCAGTTAGTTCTAAAATACAGACAATCAACCTCCCACCCGGGAGGTTTTTTTATCGCATTTTCAAAAATTAATCTTTACCTTTGATCGATTTTTGCGCACCGGTGAATGAAATCTGTTATTTACCTGAATCAAGTTTCACAATGCCGTAAAGATCAACTGCAAAGCGATAATTTTAAGTAAAAGATATAAAATGAAAGTAGATGTATTGCTTGGTCTTCAGTGGGGAGACGAAGGAAAAGGAAAAGTTGTGGATGTTTTAACTCCGCGATATGATGTTATTACCAGGTTTCAGGGTGGGCCAAATGCCGGTCACACTTTGGAATTCAACAACATAAAGCATGTTTTACACACCATTCCTTCCGGAATCTTCAGAGATGACAAGATCAATGTTATCGGAAATGGCGTAGTAATCGACCCTTCAATTTTCAAGAAAGAGATCGATTCGCTGCTCAAGCTTGGTTTCGATCTGAAAAAAACACTCTTTATTTCGAAAAAAGCTCACCTGATTCTTCCGACTCACCGCTTGCTTGATGCTGCATCGGAAGCAGCAAAAGGTGATGCAAAGATTGGTTCAACATTGAAAGGTATTGGTCCGGCCTATCGCGATAAGATTGGACGCGACGGACTCAGGGTTGGCGACATCCTCAGCAACTTCGAAGAGAAATACAAAGCACGTGTAAAGCAACATACTGATCTGCTGACCAAATATTATCATTTCGATTATGAAGCCGCGCTCAGCGATTACGAGAAAGCATGGTTCGAAGGGATTGAAATGATTAAACAATTTCAACTTATTGACAGCGAGTTTTTTATTAACAAACAGCTTGAAGCCGGAAAATCGGTAATTGCTGAAGGTGCACAGGGGACAATGCTGGATATTGATTTTGGCTCGTACCCTTTCGTGACCTCGTCAAATACCATCACTGCCGGTGCATGTACTGGTCTGGGCGTTGCGCCAAATAATATTGGGAAGGTATTGGGAATTTTCAAAGCCTATTGCACACGCGTCGGAAGCGGTCCATTCCCAACGGAGCTGAACGATGCGACAGGACAACATCTCCGCGACGTAGGTAATGAGTATGGCTCAACAACAGGTCGTCCACGCCGTTGTGGTTGGCTTGACCTGGTTGCACTGAAATATGCCATCATGATCGACGGAGTTACCGAATTGATCATGATGAAAGCCGACGTTCTCGACGATTTCGATTCAATCCAGGTATGTACAAAATATAAAATCAACGGTCAGCTTACCGAAGAGTTCCCCTACGAATTGGAAGGTCAGGTTGAACCAATTTATGAATCGCTCCCGGGATGGAATAAAACGCTTACCGGAGTGACCAAAGAGGTTGACTTCCCTGCAGAATTGAAAAACTACATTAAATTTATCGAAACAAAACTGAATGTGCCGATCAGCATTGTATCTGTGGGTCCAAACCGGTCACAAACAATTGAACGATAAACTTTAGGTGAGAAACTGAGAAGATGAGTAATCGGAAGTATTTTTCGATTTCATCACATCCAACAGGATCGAAATCCACCATCATAAAAGAACTGAAAATCCCGGAAAGCCTCCGGGATTTTTTATTTTACCTCAATTGGTTATATTTGGACAAATTACAAGCAATGATGACGAATCCATCCACAGAAACATTAGGGCTCTATACCGATTTCTACGAACTATCAATGGCTCAGGGATATTTCTTGGCCGGGAAAAAGGAGGAACAAACTGTTTTCGATTACTTCTTCCGAACCAATCCTTTTGAGGGAGGATTCCTTGTTTTTGCCGGACTTGCGGACTTTCTAAGTTCGTTATCCTCATTCCGTTATTCGGAGGAAGACCTTAGTTACCTTGCAAAACAAGGGTTTCGTACTGAATTTCTTGAATACCTGAAAGATTTTCGTTTCAGCGGAACCGTTTATTCAGTAAGAGAAGGCGAGATCGTATTTCCCAATGAACCAATTCTTCGGATTGAAGGAAATATCATTGAAGCACAGCTTATTGAAACATTGCTTCTCAATATTCTTAATTTTCAGTCATTGATCGCGACCAAATCTTTTCGGGTCAAATTGGTTTGCGGCGAGAAATCATTTGCCGACTTCGGTCTCCGGCGGGCACACGGGACGGGCGGCATCCAGGCAAGCCGCGCAGCGATTATTGGTGGTGCTTCCTCCACATCAAACGTTTATGCAGGATTGTTGTACAATATTCCCGTTTCGGGAACGATGGCGCACAGCTGGGTACAAAGTTTCGATGATGAATTGACCGCTTTTCGTGCATATGCCAGTTTTAATCCGGAAGGAACAATTCTGCTTGCAGATACTTACGACACCTTACGAAGCGGTGTGCCCAATACGATTATCGTCGCCAAAGAAATGGAGGCCATCGGGAAGAAAGTTGTCGGAATCAGGCTCGACAGCGGAGATTTGGCTTACCTGAGTAAAAAAGCCCGCAAAATGCTGGATGCTGCAGATCTGAAATACATTAAGATATTTGCATCCAATCAATTAAATGAATACGTTGTAGGGAGTTTGAATGAACAGCATGCCCCATTGGACGGGTATGGGATCGGGACAGAACTCGTTACGGGAAAACCGGATGCGGCGCTTGATGGCGTTTATAAGCTTGCGCTTTGCAATGGGACACCACGCATGAAGATTTCGGAGAATGTGGAGAAGATGACCTACCCCGGAAGGAAATCGCTCTATCGTTATTACGACAGTGAGGGTAACTTCTTCCGTGATGGCATATTGCTCGAGAACGAAGATCCCGACAGCTGCGATTGTGTTTACAATCCAATTCTCATGGACAAGTGTACGAAAGTAACCGGTCTGGTTAGGGAAAACCTGCATACAAAGGTTTATGAGCATCAGGCGATCACCCATCCACTCCCCTCTCCTCAACAGTGTCACGAATATTTAATGTCGCGTTCAGCATTGTTACCAGCCGAACATAAGCGATTTATCATGCCGCATATCTACAAGGTCGGGATCTCTAAAGAACTATTCGAACAACGGGAGCAACTTCGCAAAAAGATCAGTAATCAATCACACTGATAATTAATTCTGATTAATGCGTAATCGTTGCAAACGGCCATCAACTTATCAATAGTTGCAAGCCGGGTATTCCAGCACATCTACAAATTTGGGTCTACTGTCTCTTCACCTCAGCCGTCTCCTTCTTTTCAAAGAGATAAGACCGAAGCACATTATCGATCTGATCTTCAAATTTATCTACATAACGCCAACCCTCTTTATCCATTAAATTAAATAAGGTAATAACATTATTAATTTTCAGCACCTTGCCTGTTTCTCTGTCAGCAAAATTCAATTGACACCCCTCATCAGTGCAGGCAGATGCCTTATGACCAGCTCCTTCATTACTAAATACAACCAGACAATACTTTGATACGCAATCTTTAAGATCCTTAATTTCGCCACCCTTAGTTATTATAGGTTGCGCGTACAATGAACCAGCGACAAATAATACGACTAAAGAACAAAGTAATTTTCTCATAGAACTAATTTTTAACTGTTTGCATATGTAGAAGTACGATAAAAAGTAGTCAATCACGTTAATGGCATAACCAATTATTTCTCACCTTGCGGGACTTTGTAAAGCGTCTCCAGATTGTAACCTCGTTTCCGGGCTTTATCCAGTAACGAATTGTAAACCGAAGGATCCATCTGAGGTGTACGGCACAGAATCCAGAAATATTTGTCGGACGAACTCCCGATCATCGCATACTGGTAATTTTCATCCAATTCCAAAACATTGTAATCGGCATAAAAAATCCAGAAGAAGGAGACCTTCAACTTACCGGGTTCCAATTTATTCGGGATTTTAGCTTTCCCAATCGCCCTCGACCGCTTCCCATCCAATGTATTTTTAAATCCCTCATTTAAGACTTCAATCATTCCATTATCTTTCAGACGATAGGTCGCTGTTACACCAACGAGATTTTTTTCGAACGAATGCGGGAAACGGGCAATTTCGTACCACTTCCCGAGGTAACGGTTCAGATCAAGTTCTTTTACTGTTGTTTGATCAATCATCTGGCTTTGTGTTTTTGTACAGTTAAAAAGAAACAGAACACTAAATATCAGTAGAAGACGATATATTTGCATGACAGGTGCTGTTTTAGGTTGCTCAAAAATACCTAATAAATAATGATATAGATGCATATTAACCGGTCATCTTTCCCAAAATCACCACAAATCAGGAATAGGCTATCTTTAACTTAGAAGGAATCATTGTATATTTGGTCGGTTGCAACTCATTCGAAACTTAGGCAACAGTTCAATCAGGTAAACCAATCAAAATTCAACGAAATGGGAAAGAGTATCAAAGGGACAATTACCGAACAGAATCTGCTGACCGCTTTTGCAGGCGAGTGTCAGCGGAAGAACCGATATGAATTTTTTGCAGAAAAAGCCAGGGCTGAAGGGTACGAGCAGATTGCCGCTATTTTTGAGAAGACGGCTTTGCAGGAACAGTCGCACGCGAAGCAGTTTATTAAATTTATGGAAGGTGGCGCAGTTGAAATCAAAACGGTCATTTCAACAGGTTTAGCGGATCAGACCATTGAAAACCTGAAAGTGGCCATCAATGAGGAAAAGAATGGATGGTCAGCGGTCCATCCGCATTTCTCGGAGATTGCCAAAGAGGAAGGGTTTCCTGCTATTGCTGCAATCTTTAAAATGATCGCCAAAGTGGAGGCAGAACATGAAAAAAGGTTTCTGAAACTCCTGAAAAGACTTGAAGACGGCACTGTCTTTCATCGCGAAAAGCCCATCAGGTGGGAATGCCGCAAATGCGGATATGTTCACGAAGGGGAAGAACCACCCCAAATTTGTCCGGCTTGTCAGCACCCCACAGGGTATTTTGAGGAGATGGCAGAGAATTATTAATTCCATTTTTCAGTTACCTTTGTGGCCTAAATGAAAGTA
>JANYLE010000270.1 GCA_025363795.1 Mariniphaga sp.
CAACTGCCCGCGGATTTACAGAATTTGGCGGATTAAAAGGGGTCAATCACTCCGGCTTCATCCCGACAGGCGAAACAGCAGCATTCATCATTGCCGGCGACGAACTTGCGATCCGGTTTGAAATTACCCGCATTTTCGATGGTGATCACCTATTCTCCAAACAAAGTATGCTTTCGCTTGCGCCCACAACCCCGGGAGAACCAATGCTAAGTGGGGCATTAGTCCTCTCAAGAGAGTACCTGAACTGGTTTATTACTGGTATTGAACGAAAACCCAACTACAATATAGAATTCCCGGCACGATTGATCGAAACAGAACTTACGTGGGATCACCTGGTGCTTCCGTTTCATACGCTGGAACAATTGGAAGAGATCAAACATTGGATTTTGCACGGCAAAACTCTATTGAATGATTGGGGGATGAATCAGAAATTAAAACCCGGTTATACAAGTCTTTTTTATGGCCAACCCGGAACGGGGAAAACCTTTTCAGCCTGTCTTTTGGGAAAACATTGTGGATGCGACGTTTATAAAATTGACCTCAGCATGATCATATCAAAATATATCGGCGAAACAGAAAAGAACCTTTCCAGGATTTTCGATATGGCGGAGAACAAGAACTGGATTCTCTTTTTTGATGAAGCGGATGCGCTTTTTGGTAAACGGACCAAAGTCGAAGATTCCCATGATCGGTATGCTAACCAGGAGATTAGTTACTTACTTCAACGAATTGAAGATTTTAATGGCGTGGTAATTCTGGCTTCGAACCTCAAGACCAATATTGATGCAGCTTTTTTGCGAAGGTTTCAGTCAGTTATCCACTTCCCAATGCCCAAACCAGCCGAGCGCTATCGAATCTGGAAAAACGCATTCTCGCCCAAAGCATCGCTGGAAAAGAAAGTTGACCTGGAAAAGCTTTCAGAGAAACACGAAATATCTGGGGGAACTATCATGAATACAGTACGCTATGTTTCATTAAAAGCCCTAAGCCGTAACGACAATACTATTTTGGCCAACGATTTGGAAGAAGGCATCCGAAGAGAATTTCTGAAGGAAGGACGAACGATGTAATCCTTCTTTATAGAATGAAATAGATAAACCTGATTAATAATCAGTTGAATTAGAGAAGATGAAAATTGCACTACGAAAGACAGTTAACCGTGTTGCTTCTGCTCAACCTGCAGCAGCTGCCCGGGCTACGATTAGTCCGATTATGACTGCCCGCAGATCAAATCAAGTGCAAGATTCCCTTGAAAATGCTTCCCGGAATATACGATCCGAAAATGAGTCTGAACGTTCAATAGGAAAGGTAATTCAGTTGCAGAGTTCTGAAAATCAGGTAAATTTTGCAGAATCAGAAAATACAGGTAGCTCAAGATCAAATAAAGGAGGGACAGCAAAAGGCAATAACGAACATTTGCAATCGCCATATATTGCAAAGTTTGCCGAAACCGGAATTCTCGGTAATCGAAGCCGGGAAGAGGTAAAAAACCAAACCTCCCGGAACGAAGGGAAGAGTACTTCTTCCTCTGACATTGGAGTGGCAACATTCAGCACGATCAGTAAAAGTAAAGTATCAGTATTCCTTGTTGGCAAAGGGTTGCCGGTATTGCTCAAAGGGGTTAGTAAGTTGCAAAAACTCAAACAAAACGAGCAAACGCACGACAATGCATCCGCAAAGCTGAATCAAACCGAAAAAGCAGTCGTCATTCCCGCCAGTGAAGGACAATCCAAGAGTAATACGAGTCAGGTAAATATCGTTAGTGACCGCCCTGCGCCTGCTACTGACGAAAATAAGGCCAAGCAAAAACTGCAGGAATCGCTATCAGATAACATTCCGCAAAGCATTGAGGACGTCGATAACTTTAAGAGCGACAATAAAGCACAGCAAATGAGTGCCGACGTCATGACGGTTGTGCAGGGCGACAAAAACGCTGTGGTCTCTACCTTCAAGGACATGGAACAAGCCCCGCCACCAGCCCAGCCTGAGCATACTCCGGAAATCATACCTCCAGAAGAATTAGCACCTGCCACACCAAACATGAATCTTGGTCAGGGTGCAATAGCACCCTTGCGACAAGAGCATACTGACGTGAGCAACTTCACAAAAGAGGCTGATAGTAAACTGCAGGAAGAGGGTGTCACTCAGGAGCAATTGGATATGGTCGACAGTGGTGACCTCGCAGATGCAAACAAGGAGAAGAAAGGGATGGAGAAGATGGCAAAAACTGAACCCATCGCTGTAGTAAAATTGGTTAGTCAGGAAACTGAAAAAATTGATAATGACCTCCGAAAGGATGAGAAAAAAGAACGGGATGGACTGATTGCCAAACGTAAGATGAATCTCGGTGCGACCTCTCAGAAGCAGAAAGGAACTAAAAGCGCCCTGGAAAAAAAGAGGGAAGAAGTTGCCAGCAAGATTAACAGCATCTTTAAAACAGCACAAGATAAGGTTAAGAAGAAACTCGCCGATCTTGAGACGCAATCAATGAAAAGTTTCGACAATGGTAACGCAAGGGCTGCGAAGCAATTCGAAGACAATGTCAAAAGCGAACTTGATGCCTTCAAAGACCGACGTTATTCGGGATTGCGTGGAAAATACAGAAAGGCAAAAGACTGGCTACTTGGCATGGACGATCTGCCCGAAGTAAAAGCCATCTTCGACCACAACCGGGCAACATTTGTAAGTACAATCAACAAGTTGGTTGACGAGATTTCAGCAGCCAATAAACGCGTGATCCAGGATTGCAAGGAAGAACTGGCCAACGCGAAAAAGGAAATCAAAGAGTATGTTGACAAACTCGCACCCGGATTGAAAGAGATCGGTAAAAAAGCGGCTGGTGAGATGAACGATAAACTCGCAGAACTCGACCGGTATGTCAATCTGAAAGAAGAGGAACTGCAGCAGAAGCTGGCTGACAAGCAGAAAGCCGCAATTAAGGCCATCGATGAGAAGATTGAGAAAATGAAGGAAGCTATGTCTGGAGCACTTTCGAAACTTGGGAAATTGTTGCTATTGGCTGCGAAGAAATTTTTCACCTGGGCGTTGCAGAAGTTCGGTTACTCGCTGGAGAAAATCGAAGCCATCATTAACAAAGGTGCAGCTGTACTCAAAGCAATCTTCACAAAGCCAATACAGTTTGTGAAAAATCTTGTGAATGCGGCGATCACCGGGTTTAAAAACTTCGGCAAGAACTTCCTGAAACATTTAAAAGACTCATTATTTGAATGGCTGACAGGGTCTCTGGAAGGTTTGATCTTACCACAAACCTGGGACTTCAAAGGCGTTGTGAGTGTAGCCTTACAAATGATCGGAATTTCATACCAGAACATCCGTAAACATATGGTGGCAGTGATGGGTGAAACGGTTGTCGTTAGTATTGAAAAAACCTTCACCCTGGTAAAAACCTTGATTACTGAAGGGCCGATGGCCGCCTGGGAACAACTTAAAGAGATGGCCGGCGAGATGCAAAACGCTTTCATAGAAGCGGTGAAAGATTTCATTAAAATAAAGATTATCGAACAGGCAATTCAATGGGTTATCGGAATTTTTGTACCCGGAGCAGGAATTGTCAAGGCCATTATTGCAATTTACGATACCATCGTTTTCTTTATTCAGAAAGCAAAACAGATCGCACAAATGATCGGAAACTTCCTCGGTTCCATTGGCGAGATTGTATCAGGTAATATTGGCTCGGCCGCCGACGCGCTCGAAAATGGATTGGCGCGCGGACTTACCTTGGTTATCAGCTTCCTTGCGCAGTTACTGCACCTGAGTGGCATTACGAACAAGATTAAAAGCGCCATACAGAAAATCCGAGATAAAGTAGATGCCGTACTTGCCAAAGTGGCAAAGTGGATTGCCGATAAAGCGAAGATGTTATTTGGAAAAGTAAAAGCTGGTGCAGTTGCGATCGTTCAGTGGTGGAAGCAACGCAAAGGTTTCACAAACGCCGATGGTGAGGAACATGCGATCTCATTCCAGGGCGAAGAATCGTCGGCCAAACTCATGGTTGAATCAACCCCAAGGCCACTTGTTTCTTTCCTGGCTGACTATCAGAGTAACATGAAGCCGAATGCAGATGAGAAGGCTATCATCCAACAAATCAGGACAAAAGTAACAGAGATCGAGAATATCAAAAGCAAGGGAGGCACGCGCGGTCGTAGTGATTTCGGCAAAGAAGACGGTGAAAATATTCAGAAAGTATTTGCAAAAATTGCTGATTTACTGGGACAACTTCGTGGCTCAGGTGAACCTCCGCCAACCCATGTTGAATGGAAACAACAGGACGGTGAAGACGGTGTTGAAATGACCGCCCAGCCACTGTCCATCAATCCAGGCGGATTAGCAGGCAGCCAGCCGCGTGAAGAATCCAATTTATGGAAAAAAGTGAACGCGCGTTATCCTGGTGAATTCGTCCAGGGTCACTTGCTAAACCACCATGTTCATGGGCCCGGGATTAAGAAAAACCTGATACCTATCACACGACGAGCTAATGGTCGGATGGAACGCTGGGGCGAGACTGTCATCAAGAAGGCAGTACTCGATGAAAATCGAATACTTCGATATGTGGTTCGCGTCGTTGAATTTCACACAAAGAAACCGGGATTTCCGCAAGCTGAAAAGCTTCCGAAGTTCATCAAAATGGAGGCAAACGAAAGTCTGGAGAGGAAAAACGGAAAACGAGCAAAAGGGGACGCAGTAAAAATGCCCAATATCCCATCCGAAGGTATCGAAAGTGTTCTGCCGGACTGATCACGCAATGAAACGTCGTATTTTGTATTAATTGTGATTGGATATATATAACTATCAGTTGAATAACTAATAATTTTGTTTCACCATAAACGCGCCATTAACCTTTAGAATACTGATGCCACCAAAACAATCGATGAAGCACTTTAGTAGCTTTCAATAAAATGCCAACATGCCTTTGCAAGGACTACACAGTATTTAATCCCAACTTTTCATTCACCACGAATTCTCACTCCCCCTTATATGCAATCCTATCGTCTATTTTTTGTTTACGTCACCTCCGCTTGATTCCTTAATGTTTTTTATTTTCGGATTACCGGAATAGAGGATATCTCCTCCACTGCTCGCATTGGCATCAAGTTCATCAGTCACATTGACTTTGATGTCAGATCCGCTTGAAGCATTGGCCATGCATTTCTTACTTACAAGATCTTCTGCATCAATATCGCTTCCACTTGAAGCAGCAGCCTGAATGAAAGCAACTTTTCCACTAAGTGAAACATCTGATCCACTGCTTGATTCAACAGTTAGTTCGTTGGCGTCAAGTTCTAGTTTCACATCCGATCCACTGCTGACTTCCAATTTAAGTTTGTCGAGTTTTAAAACCGACTGTGAACTGACG
>JANYLE010000302.1 GCA_025363795.1 Mariniphaga sp.
CTGGCTACCAATTTTCTTTTATCAGCTAATTTCTTCATTGTAATAAATGATTATCCTTATTCAGGGATGTTTAATAATTTACAAACGTCCTTGTAGGACATGCTTTTGAGATCCTGTGCACTTTTGTTATTCAGCGCAGCTGATTTTAAGGTAGGCAGGGTACCTGGAATTGCAATGAACCGGAATTTATTTCCGCTTGTAGCCGGTTTTAATACCATATCGGAAGTAAACTCGATAGATCCATATTGATGAACTAAAAAACTCCAGTTTGCACCAAGGGCATATGCAGGTAAAGGTCTTACTGCTGTTCCATCGTAAAAATCACCAGCCAGCCACACGTAAGCCAGCACTACTCCATTTTCTACAATATCTGATGTTAAGTCAGGAGCATTAACATCGAAATACCAATCGCCGGAAGCGCCTGTCCATGTTGTAGGAGTTACCCAATCAGAATAATAAACAGTAGCATTTTGTCCGTCGAGTCCGGCGGGACCCGCTTGTTTACTACATCCCATAAAAAAGAGCGTTGAGAATGCTGCTATTAAAAGCGAAATAATAATTTTTGTTTTCATCTGTATATAATTTGTTTTTTAATGGTTGCATGGAATAGCCAAATAATCATTTTCGGTTTGCGAGAAGTTTACGCTCATGGCTATTTCATCTGTATATAATTTGTTTTTTAAGAGTCGTATGGAATTCGCATGAAGAAGATATTTGCTTTGCAGATTTTCACTTCGTTCTAATTCATTCTGGATTGTGATTATCAATCATGCTCATTTCATCTTCATCTGTTTTAAAATTGCCTGCTGTTAAATTTTGATTTGGATGCTTCAATAAACGTTCTTAGTTGCTCATTGAATTCGTAGGAATTCTCAATATTGCTTAAATGACCGGCATGCCTAATGATGTGCAGGAGTGAATCTTTAATTTTTTCATGCATCATTAGTGCAACTGTTGGGGGAGTTATCTTATCTTTTCTCCCAACCAGAATCAGTACGGGTACATTTATATCAGGAAGCTTATCACACGTTTCTAAACGTACAGATAATGCGCGCAAAGTACTGCAGAGCGTTTGTCTGGATGTTTTAATGATCATCTCTCTCACATCAGCAATTTCCTCTTTCATCGTTGCAAAAGATTCGGGCGCAAACAAATTAATTAAACTCTCATCCGCATACTTTTCCACACCATTTTTTTCGATGTTTTCAATTGCCTTTTTCCGTTTGGCTTTTGCCTCGGGTGCATCGGCAGCGCAGCTGGTATCACATAATATCAGGGCATTAAAACGTCTTGGATATTTTTCAATGGCATTCAGTGCAATATAACCGCCCATTGATAATCCACATAGAATTGTTTTAACTATTTTCAATTCATCCATTAAGCAGATCAGGTCGTTCGTAAAAAGCTCAATCGAAAACTCCTCGTTTCCTTCCTCCGAATAACCATGCCCACGGATATCATAGGCAATCACACGAAAACTATTTTCCAGTGCTTCCAGCTGTTCATTCCACATCGACTTATTCAGTGGAAAGCCATGAATGAAAATGATGACCGGAGCATCATCCGGTCCCTCATCATTGTAACTGACCATATGATTATTGACGGCTATTTTTATATTCTTTCCCGGGTTGCGCATGTAGCTGATATTTTTATTATTTTGAAATTATTAAGACTAAAGCAAAAAATTGGGAGACGGTATTAGTTGTTTATTTTTTTCGGGTTTTATGATTTATTCCGATTCCCAAACCGTAATACAAGAATTATGACAACTACTATTATCGCAACAACGATAAAAATTCCAAAATTCATCCCTGCTTTGAAGATTTCACCTATTGCGCTACATGAACTGACTGTTAAAGAAGTTAATATTAAGGTCAGCATCGCAATAAATCCCGGGGTTTTTCCATGTTTACTCCTGATATCCCGATCGTTTTTAATTTTTTCCATGTCCTATTTTTTAATTGTGATTCAATATTCAGAACTCAACGTTAATTGACAGTATTTCAGCAGGCACCTGATCAATCAGTTCTGCCCTTATTTTTCCAAAATTCCACTGCTGTTTTTTCCATTTTCTCTAATCTTGTGTAATAATCCGGAAACTCTTTTAAATGAGCCCAGGCAATTTTTCTTGTCATATTTTTGTCCTTGTTTGTAACATTCGTTTCCGGAAATTTTGTTCCATGCTCAAACTCAACATTTACACCTTGAGTGAATTCACCGATAGCTACCTTATTCCAATCGATGCCTAATGCGTCACCAATCTCTTTTGCATCCCTTGCATCTAATTTCTTCATTTTTTTAATCCTATTTGATTAATCCCTGGCATTGCGATTAAGCTTTTGCCGCCTATTCAGTTGAATAATTTTCCAATACATTGAAATATTTTTATCAATCAATTTATTTACCAAATGCTGAAAACAAAGTTGGGCAACAATGACCCTATAAACGTTATAAAATAGTTGGAAAATATTACATGATTCACACATTCATGGCCTCTTCCCTTTAAGTCTTTGAAATTTAAGTTACAGGACCAACAAACGTGTAAAGTGAACAAACTCATTTTCATGATTGTTCGTTGATTTTAAAAATTGAACTGTTTTTGACTTTATTGAAGTACCAAGGTAAAGGCGAAATCTGAAAATATTGTTGACAAGAATTCGAATTAAAAAAATACGCGATGAAAGCATTATCTGAACTAGAAACTGCAAAATTTCTGACACTGCATTTAAAAGAATGGTCTTTTGAAAAAAATGCAATAAAAAGAGATTTTAAGTTTAAAACTTTTATTGAGGCCTTCTCATTCATGACTGCAGTTGCCCTTGAAGCTGAGAAATTGAACCATCATCCGGATTGGAGCAATTCATATGGTCGTGTAAGTATCGTTTTAACTACCCATGAAGCGGATGGTTTAACTCAACTTGATTTTGATTTAGCAAATTCTATTGATAGAATTTATAAAAACAGTCTGCACACATTTCAATAAACCTAAGAACATACGACTTAAAACAGTTTAAGTCAATTTAAGAACTATATCTATAAAGAAGAGCAGGTCAAAGAGATTGCTATCTTTGACCTGTTACTTTTGATGTTTATAGGATTTTGCCTTATCACAAATTTAGAATTTAATGATAGAGCATTATCTCCTTTTAGTCTATTTCTTTGGAGATAAAGTGTCCTTCGCCATTTTCATATGACCTTGTTTCATCATTGTGGAATCTTTCATCTGATGACTAACTCCTGTTGACTTTTCCTTTTTCTCTACCAGGTCCATACCACATTTAGGACATTTACCAGGCTCATCCTTAACTACCTCAGGGTGATGAGGACACGTGTACTTTACAGTCAATTGTTTAACTGTCTTAGCTTGCGGTGTTTGACCATAAACCTGATTAGCAGATAAATTCGCTAACATAAATCCTGCAGCGAGGAATGCGGAAAATAAAAATTTACTTTTCATGACATCGTTTTTAATTAATACTCATTTTAACTTAACCTATTCATATTCAATAAAGGCCATTAAAGACACGCTGCATAACCAGCATACTGGCTCCCTAATTATTTTTAAACACTTCTAATTTGTTCCGTTAAATTATTAGAATGCCTTTATTTTATAAATACAATTAAATTTTACCGGTTAAAAATACGTTCAGCAGCAGGCGTATTTGTTATATTATTTTCGCTAAATGTTGCATTATTCACACTTTATCTGTTACAAAGCAGGATACCTCCGGTTGATTACCGAAACGATTCATTATACCGGAAACGACAAAAGAATTGATATAGGAATTTAGACTATGAAACAGCACTGAAAGGTGTAAAGATCGGAACCACGCTTCATAGGTAAGAA
Organism: Mariniphaga sp.; assembly: GCA_025363795.1. Classification (GTDB taxonomy): domain Bacteria; phylum Bacteroidota; class Bacteroidia; order Bacteroidales; family Prolixibacteraceae; genus JAAFHB01. The sequence goes on from JANYLE010000302.1 coordinate 3,848, forward strand.
GAAGTACACCACTCGCAAAAGGCATCTGCTGCCTGGAGACTGCTTGAAAATTTCCCGTAGGGAATATAGCCTGGCAGAAACAACGTTTAATTAAAATTGTATTGTCCCGTACGGGACAATTGATCTGCTATTTTGGATTTATTCTACCGACCTTTTGTTCCTGACGGAACTTAAAAACAAAATTCAAACAATCCCTTCAACTTTGTCGCAGATTATTGCGTTTTCGTCGGTGCCATTTTTTTGATTTTGGGAGAAACGCTGAAATAGAAATAGGACACCTGTTCATTTTTATTTTTCAATCATTCATTGTCGCCAATGTCCCTTTGCCATACTTCGGCGACCTGCTCAACAAATGGCTTGCAATGATTGAAAAACAGTTTGTAACCTTCGCATAAATAGTTCAGACCCGGCTCCCCATCGGGCGTATAGGTGAATCGATCTTTGGGGCAGGCGCCATTGCACATCTCCCTGACTTCGCACAGGAGGCAATAGTCAGGAAGGCAGGTAAGTTTGGCTTGCCCGAATACCATTTGCACCGGACTCTCCAACAATTGTGACAATGGTGTTTCGCGGATATTTCCCAACAGATGATATTCGTTGACGAAATGATCGCAGGAATAAAAATCACCATTACGCTCCAGTACGGGAACTCCGCCACACGTTTGTTTAAAGATACATAGCGTATGCTCCAGCCCGAAGGCTGTCCGGAGCGCTTCTTCGAAGAGCTGGATTTTGATGACCCCAATATCTGAAGTTTGCCATTCATCGAAGATGGCACAAAGGAACTCTCCGAAAGCCCTTGCACTGACGGACCTTTCAGAAACCTCATTTCCGGACGAAGTTTGACGTTCAACAAGCGGGAGAAAAGTAATAAACTGCGCCCCGAGGTGTTTGAAAAAACGATAGATCTCCAACGGATAAAGGGCATTCTCTGAATTTACAACGCAGAGTAACTCACAGGGTATTTCATACTCTCTTAAAAGCTGGTGCCCCCGGATCACTTCATCGAAACAGGGGTGACCATCTTTCCGGTTACGGAAGGTTGAATGCAATTTTTCGGGTCCATCCAAACTGATTCCGACCACAAAATGCGCTGATTTCAGAAACCGGCACCACTCGTGGTTCAGTAATGTTCCGTTGGTTTGCAAACCGTTCGTGACGCTCCAATTTTCGGGAAGGTGTTTTCGCTGCAATTCAACAACGCGTTCAAAAAACGACAATCCGGCCAGCGTGGGTTCGCCGCCATGCCAGGAGAAAAAGAGCTCGGGTCCCGAAGAGGCATTGATATGCTGAATAATATACTCCTCCAGCAAATCATCGGGCATACGCGAAGCTGTCCCTTCGGGATAAAGCAGCTGTTTTTCAAGATAATAGCAATATTGGCAAGCCAGGTTGCAGGCTGCACCCACGGGTTTTACAAATACCTGAAAATCGTCCATCGCTCTTTCTTTTATAAATCCTGATTATTGAATCAGCAGCACCTTTTTATGGAAATCGCCACAATTGTAAGGTAAACTTACTGCTTTTCGGAGGTATTCTTTGAAAAATTTCCCAATGCACTTAAAACAATGTTAAATACATTGGCAAGTTTACTACTTACACTCGGAAGATTACTAATTACACTGACAAGATTACTACTTACACTCGGAAGATTACTAATTACACTCGCAAGATTACAACTTACACTCGCTAAATTACTACTTGCACTCGCAAGATTACAACTTACACTAACAAGATTACTAAATACACTCGCAAGATTATTAAAAGAGAACCCAACAAAGTGTGTATATAATTCATTTTTCCCTTCTCCCTATGTACATATAAAAAATCCCTGTCAGAATTATAAAATTTCCTTCAGGAATTTTCTTCATGATGGTTGATGAATTTATTTATCTGCGTTGCCAAATCTTTTTGGTTGCGGCTATTCCTTATTTCTTCCTGGTAAATTTGATCCCACTAACCGATTTAAATTGTGAACTTCTAGCACCATAAGCCGATTTTACATAGAGTTTCGAATCCATTGCAATATCTACCAACCCCGTTTTACCGGCATAAAGAACGATATCGCGTTGCCTCCGGGCAGCTTCTGCTACGGCATCTGCCGTAACAAAAACAGCGTTGGCCTGCTTTAACGACTCGAGCTTTTCATAAAGCGAATCGACGGTAAGATCAGCTTCTTTGGGTTTGTAAGCTGGTATTGTACTTAGCAACACAATAAACTTCCTGAAATTTTCAATTTTAGTGTTGAATGAACCACCCCGTATTTTATTCGTTTTCGGGGATTCTTCGTTTTCGGTACCTTCTTCAGATTTGGCAGGAGTATCAATTTCTGACGCCCGCTTGTTTCTCAGATCGCGTACGATCGATTCGCCCTGGCTGATTGTTTGATCGGGTACTTCTGAAATGCGGAGTGCATTAATTGCGCGTGTAACCAACGAGTCGAACGAATCGAAAACGGCCTTTCTCGCTGAAATGGCATTATCACAGGCACGTTCAGTCGTTACTACGTTTAAAAGGACCTGATCACCGCTTATTTTAAGCAGTTTGTGGTTTGCTATCGAAAGTCTTTCTTCCGATGGATCATACCCTGGAGTAAAAGTAGTTGCCTTTTCGGTAAGAACATCCAGGTTGTCGACATTTTGCTGATTACTTCTTTTGTTGGAATTCATAATAACTGTTTTTTGTTTGTTACTGATTTCTTTTCCGAATCTACGTGCTATTAATGCAGATCAAACTTAACAAAAACCCATTTTTACTATTGCATAATAAACGGATACTTCCGGTTATATCCGGATGTAAACGGATTTAACCGCTTACAATCGGATAGCAGAATTGCATCACTCAATACACTGTATAACAACACATCACAAACAGCGAATAATACGTTAATATTCAATGGAATTTCAATTAAATGAAAAAAAACGGGAGCAGGAACAAAAAAATTAAATATTATTTTAAAATCATAAGCGTTGGGATTCAAAAGGAGTCAGATCAGATGAGTTTTTTTCCGTGGAAACTGCGCTTCGGTTGTCGTGCAGGATACCATTTTAACCAATCGTTTCGCGTTGTTCGATTTATCGCGGCAAAGGGACCTGAAATTATTTTTTGGTTTAGTTGGATGATGATTATTTTATTTTTATTTTTGGATTAGGTTAGGTTAGGTTAGTTTTAAATTAGGTTTTTTTGGTTATTAGTGCCAAAGAAGCCCCGTGAAAGCGGGGCTTCTGTTATTGATGACTAAAGTGAAATACAAGTGTGTTTTACCTGATTGCAATAAATTTTAGTGTTTATTGGTTATTGGTATTTTTATTTTTTAATTTTGGGTGTCATATGGTTTTTAATAGTTAATAATTGAAAGCACGAAGCCCCGGGAAACCGGGGCTTCAATTATTTTGCGCCATTAATAAACAACCGGGCAAGGGATCAGAGATCGTATTGCGGAGGAAATGTATTGGACGAATAACAAGGAACAACTAATTCATAATTCATTTTTTCAAACCCAGCGGGTTTGTATGTTTATAGAATTATAATGTGAAAGAGCAACATTCGACTCCGGCCATAGTCGAACATTCTATTTTATCTCTTTTTCTATAAACATACGACCTCTCTGAGGTCATTTGAAAATTTCCATTCCCTGACCAACTATAAAACTCATTTCAATTTCTCAATAATCAATACCATTTTTTCAAACCCGGCGGGTTTGTATGTTTATAGAATTATAAGGTGAAAGAGCAACATTCGACTCCGGCAGGAGTCGAACATTCTATTTTATCTCTTTTTCTATAAACATACGACCTCTCTGAGGTC
>JANYLE010000306.1 GCA_025363795.1 Mariniphaga sp.
CCCCCTACAGGTTGAAACTGACATGCCGCCCTTGACAAGAATCCGCCCGGCTCAATTTGCACTGGTTCAAATTATAGCGAGCCAGATGCTTAAATAAACCCACAGGGCAGTGGTGAAAAATATGAATAATGAGAATTGGAAGGTGATCAGTGTTTACACGACAAAACAGGCCGTTTCGGATGGTGTATTGATTCGGGTGGATGATTCCCTGTCACAGGAAGCAGGTATTAAATATCCTGTTTACCTCTCCCTGGGAGTCTTTACCAAGTATGTCCAGGTTCCTGCCGGTTACGAGGATGAGCAGGATAGTACGGGCCGTCTTTTTGTTATCCTCAATACATTCAGGTTCGCTGCAAAAAGATGTCAGGGCAGCTACCTCGAATTTCACCTGGTCACCCATACGCCCGATGCTAATAACTGGGAACCGAACGAAGTATTTACAGGTGGTGATCGTACCTACCGGCTTGTCAAACTCAAAGCTACGATCCAGGCACAGGATTTTGACGACCCTTCACCTGCCATATTCATCCTTAAACCCCAGGAGGATTAGCCATGACACGCACATTTAAACTTCAGCCGCAGTATGTTTCAAAGAAATATACACGCGAGATTAATGTTATTCCAAAGCTCACCCTCTCCGGGAAATGGTTGGAGAAGGCCGGTTTCCTTCCTCATGAAATCATTTATGTGAAGGTTGAAGATGGCTGCCTGGTCATCACCGCCTCTCAGCCAACTGAATAAACTGAAACGGCGTGCCAGGTGCCGATACAAGTCCCCCGGGCAGGGGGCAAAACCAATGACTGAGTTCCAGTTTCTTGAGAATCTTGAGTTTTACCAGCGCAGGTTTGAAATGCTTCATCAAAGGATCATCCGGGATATGAGCCTTTATATCCGGAAGAACCAGGTGCATGACAGTGTGTTTTTCAAAACCATTTTACAATTTTCTGTCAATATAACACTGACAGCTGCCTGGATTAAATTATTAAAGGATTTTAATGCAGATAAGTACACCCATATTTTACGCTTTTCTCCAGAGTTCAATAGTACTAACGGCGTGCCAGGTGCCAAAATAAATCCGTCGGGTAACGGTAATAACAAATGAGTCAATACCGAAATGATCCAAGGCTAATCACCGCCAGGTTTACCTCCAGCTGTTCCAAATGCAAAACGAAGTTGTTAAAGGGCACTTCCATTTATTACTGGCCTTCTTCAAGGGAAGTATTCTGTACCAAGTGCGGTGAAGGTACTTACCGGCAGTTTCTGTCAAGTGCTGCAGATGAAGATGTTTATCACGGTACAGGTAATCCTTATGCCTGCTGATAAAAGAGAGGGGAATGGTTTCCCCTTTTTTGAGGATCGCAGTTAGAAGTTATGAAGAAGATATGGCAGTTTTTAAAGAGTCAGGAAATGCCTAACCATATAAAGGAAGAATGAAACGATATTGTTTAATTATCTTAATTACAGTATTATATTAGAATCTCAGATGGAAAGTTTAATTAGAAAGGTGTGAATTTTGTAAATTTCAATTAAAATTATATAACAGATTTTACTACTTGGTAACTCATCTTTGCACTATGAAATCTCTTCACTCTTTAAAAATGGAAAATGATAGCAATAATAGAAAAAGGGAACTGGAATGACCCCAAAGCAGAGCTCAAACATAAATTTGAAGTCTTATCAGATAATGAACAGATTTTTGAAAAGTGTATGAAAGAGGAGATATTTGGAAAACTTCAAATTAATCTTGGCAAAACAAATGATGAGTGGCGCAGAATTATTGCAATGCTCTGATTTAATATAATGCTCAAATAAGGCCGTTTAACAGTCCATTTGTTAAACGGCTTTATTTTAAAAAATCATCATGAATTTAAAATGATAAATCGGGAATCAACACGGTGTCCATTCTCGCTTCGCTCCCCAAGAGCCTTGAAAACAGTTTAGTTTTTCAGGGAGATATCTTCTTCTACCTGCGTTGCAATCCCGGATTTCCAACCTTTTCGGCTTTTGTTGATTGCAGCTTCACCCTTTATTTGGAGGTAGTAGTTCCATCACACCAATCCCGGCAATTTTGCCACCATGTGACAATGGGATGCCGGATCGTATGCTGAATGGAAACAGCTCATCCCAGCAATGACATTTTACGAATGAACTTCAACTTAAAATCCGACTCCAAATCAAAAGTTTTGGATGGTAAGAGATTTTTATAAAATTCTACGCTAAGTTAGCTCCCATTGCGGGTACCGCTCGCGCTCTGTCAAGAACTTTCGCGGCATATCCTCCCTCCCGATGGTTCGGTCCGGTATTCCACGGTTTCTTGACAGCCCCTCCATGGTCCGCTGATCACTTGCCTA
>JANYLE010000308.1 GCA_025363795.1 Mariniphaga sp.
TATTTTGCCGAAGCGATGACGGGTTTCGAATATACCGCCGCAGTTGGGATGATTTATGAGAATCAGACTGAAAACGGGCTTAAATGTATTAAAAGTGTTCGCGACCGCTTTGACGGATTGAAACGAAATCCATTTGATGAACCCGAATGCGGGCACCATTATGCCAGGGCCATGGCCAGTTGGGCAAGTGTGATTGCCTTGTCCGGATTTAATTATTCAGGTGTAACCCAAAGCATGTCATTCACATCAAAGCCCGGAACCTATTTCTGGAGCAACGGATCGGCCTGGGGAACCTGTACCATAAAAGGTAACCGGGCTGAATTAAAAGTATTAGATGGCAATATCGCACTCAAACAGTTCACCATCAATGGCATTGGAACTAAAAAATTTAAAGATCAGGTTCCTGTTAATTCGAAAACTTTAGTGATTGAAATTTAAGGCTTAGGAATATGAAAAAATTATTGCTCAATGTTCTGATTATTACTTGTCTTGCATCATGCGTTCAGCAACCTGCGGACAAAACTGTATCGCAAAAGCCAACCTGGAAAAATCAGTTGGATGAAAAACTTCCATTGCTGGGTCACCGTAATTGGATTTTGATTGTGGATCAGGCGTTCCCGGAACAAAGCAATCCGGCAATGCAATACATCAACACCAACGAGAAATTAGCTGATGTTTTAAATTATACCTTGACAACGCTGGGAACTGCCAAACACGTAAAACCAATTCTCTACCGCGATCGTGAACTTCACTTTATTGAAGAAAAATCAGCACCCGGTGTCAGTAAGTTTAAAAGTCAACTGGACAGCCTTTTAAAAGGAAGGCCGGTTAACGAAATTCTTCACGACTCAGTCTTCGTGAAAATCGATAAAGTTGCGAAGCTGTTTTCTGTTCTGGTATTAAAAACCACGGAAACAATCCCTTACACCTCTGTTTTTATTGAGTTGGATTGTGCTTACTGGGGAGCAGAAAAAGAGGCAGAACTAAGATCAATCATGCGTAAATAATTCAATCACAACACATAAATTCAAATCACTAACATTTTAAAAATGAAACGTTTTCTATTAACCATTCTGGTTCTTTCCTTTTTTAGTATTCAGATGTTTGGAAAGATCTCTCTTCCATCTGTATTTTCTGACAATATGGTGTTGCAACAAAATTCACAGGTGGCCATCTGGGGCTGGTCCGATCCGGGTGAAACGGTCAGCATTGTTACAAGTTGGAATACAAAAGATACAATTAAAGTAAAAGCCGACAACTCCTCAAAATGGACAACTTCCATCAAAACAATTGGTGCTGGTGGTCCTTATTCCATCCAGATTTTAGGCAATGGCAAAGTACAATTGTCCAATGTGATGCTGGGCGAAGTGTGGATTTGCAGCGGCCAGTCGAACATGGAGATGAATGTTAACTGGAAGCTAATCAATGGCGAAGAAGATGCCGCCAAAGCGACCAATCCGAATATCAGGATTTTCCACATTCAAAGAATTGCGGCCGAATTCCCTCAACAAAACTGCAATGCCACCTGGACAGTTTGCTCGCCCGAAACAATGCGAGCAACAAGTGCTGTGGGTTATTTCTTTGCTCGTGAACTACAACAAAAACTAAATGTTCCGGTCGGAATCATCGTTTCAGCCTGGGGAGGTACACCTGCCGAAGTCTGGATCGAAAAAAGCAGAATTGAAAATAATCCGGTATTGAATAAAGCCAAATATGCCGACCACTATGACGGATGGCCTGGCGCAGCCGGAACAACCTACAATTCAATGATTGCCCCAATTGTCCCTTTCGGAATTGCCGGCACCATCTGGTACCAGGGCGAATCGAATATCGGTAATTACCCTGTTTATTCCTTGCTGAAGAAAACCCTCATCGAAAACTGGCGGGCCGATTTCAAAAAGGATTTTCCATTCTATTTTGTCCAGATCGCTCCCTACGATTATGACGTAAACGGCAAATCAGCTTATCTGCGTGAACAGCAGGAAATGACAACTAAGATTGTCCCCAACACCGGAATGGTTGTAATTTCCGATTTGGTTGATAATATTAAGGATATTCACCCCAAAAATAAAATAGATGTTGGTAAACGTCTGGCTGCCTATGCACTGGCCGAAACCTACAAACAAAATGTTGGTGAATATAAAAGTCCGTTTTACGAATCGATGAAGATCGAAAAAGGGAAGGTTCGTATCAACTTTAGCAATGCCGTAGCCGGTCTAAAATCCACCGGCAAAAATCCGGTCAAATTCATGATTGCAGGTGACGATCAAAAATTTGTGGAAGGAACAGCCAAAATTGAAGGAAATTCAGTTGTGGTTTCGTCCAAACTGGTAAAAACACCGGTTGCAGTTCGCTTTTGTTTCGACAACACAACAATGCCAGATCTATTCAGCGTAAATGGTCTGCCAGTAGCTCCATTCAGGACTGATAAATGGTAGAAAGTAGGTTTCATGCTGCTGACTTCCTGCACCGGTAATTAGTTTCCGGAAGTCAGCAGTAACTTTATTAATAACTATTTGAAATGAAAAAGATATTTTTCCTGATTGTCCTTTTTTCCATCGGAGGAAATGTGAAAGCCGGAAACTATTCAATCAGCCAGCAAAAGGATTCAGTGACATCGCTTGAAAACGTTGCCGAAAGTTACAAACTTTCAGGGAAAAACCTGGCTGCATTGGCTGAAAAGGTCCTTTACAAAAAGACACCCCAGGAAGATCTGTATTTGTACCTTTTACGCCCGGTCACCAAATCAAAGAAAGCTTTACCAGCTATTGTTTATTTCACCGGTGGTGGCTGGGTAAACGGAGATGTCTACGGACAAATTCCAAATCCTGCATGGTTTCGCGATCACGGAATCATCGGAATAGAAGCTGATTACCGCGTGAAATCACGTCATGGTACGAGTCCGGTCGAATGTGTCCAGGATGCAAAATCGGCGATCCGATTTGTTCGGGCACACGCCAAAGAATTGGGTATCGATCCCAACCATATTATTGCTGCCGGTGGTTCTGCCGGGGGTCACATTGCGGCTTGTACAGCTATTCCCGGCGGTGATACACCTAATGAAAACCTATCAGTCAGTTCAATACCAAATGCATTGGTGTTGCATAATCCGGTATTGGGCGAAGGTTTCGGTAAAGATTTCTTTGCCTTTCATCCTGAGTTTTCACCCATCCTGCATGTAAAGAAAGGTTGGCCGCCAACTATCATTTCAAACGGGACGAAGGATAAAACCACTCCGTTTGAATATGCCGAAAAATTCACCCGATTGATGAAAGAAGCGGGAAATGTTTGTGAACTGATCCCCGTAAAAGATGCCGATCATTCGTGCGACTGGCCGGTAAGCAATCCCAACTTTTTACCAACCCTTCAACGGATGACCGATTTCCTCAAAGAGCAAAAGCTGATGAAATGACTCACCCTTGACATATCAGGCTCATCAAGGATTTGGGCCACGGGAAAGAAAAGAATTTTGGATCAGATATAAACTGGTAATTTATCCGCAGAATTGAGAATGTAACCGTGTACCGCGTCAAAAATGAATCAGCTTTTTGGATAGAGTTGTTTACGGTATTGGGCCGGGGAATAAGAGGTAACTTCTTTAAAAACACGTGCCAGGTGGAAGCGGTCGCAAAAACCCGATTGTCGCGCGATTTCCTCGATTGGCTCCCCGGTATGGTGCAACAGAATGCTCGCTTTCTGTACCCGTCGTTCTCTTATAAACTGCTGAGGCGGTATTCCGATTTCCTCTTTAAAAAAGCGGGCAAATGAGTTAACCGTTCTGTTTGCCACTTCTGCCAACCTTTTGTTGGTCAACGCTTCCGAAATATGGTCTTCTACCTCCCTGAGAACATTCAATATCCGGGGATCGGTGGTGGCCAGATTTCTGAATTCATTAGATATCTGATTAACAGTCAAGATAATGATCTTATAAATAAGCAGGCTTGACTGAACTGAAAGTTGTTCGTTATTTTGCTGAAGACTCAATGCAAGCTCCTCCAGATCAGTTTTTAAATCATTGTGAACTTCAAAAGAGAACAATTGCGGTGCAATAAAATCATAAGGCATTCCCAGGTTAAAATGGATAAAAAGATGAAGAACAGCTTCGCTATGCAACAAATCGGCTTCAGTATTCTCCTCACCTACCCTTCCGCCTTCCAAGTTATAGCCCGAGGGCGGTATCGTATTCTCTTTTAAACGGCTCGAAAATGCGGTATAAGGCGGAATCAGAATAATCTGATCTGGTGTCATTTCAATAGTTTTTCCGGCAAAGGAAATGATACCGCCGCAACTTTTATTCCAGTAGATTCTCCAATAGGGAAACGACATATTCCGGCTCTCCCAGTTTTTGAGCCACCAAAATCTGCAACACAGCAAATTGATATTTAACCCCGAAAAAAGTTGAGGAATATTCGATGGATCACCTTTATCAGGAACTTTGTAAAATCTCATCCAATTAATATATACACAAAGATATTAATATAAACGAAGTAAGGAATAACAACTATTGATCACGAATAAAAAGATAATATTGCACTATAATATTATATACGTGCAGTTTAATTTATTCATGAAACTCAAAACTATTTTCCCTGAAAGTTGTGTGATGTTTGATCCGTACACAAAATAGGATTTCCGGTACATAGCATTTGAGAATCCCGTACGCTATATTTGACATGAAAAAAAAGCGGAAGTATAGCGGCCAGCAAATCTGCAATTTTCAATCCATCGGCACGCAGAACACGAGAATTAAATGTTTCGCCTGGGAAATGAGCATCTGCCAGAACAATTTCATCGCCGTGACCCATTCTTGCCAGAACAGCAAGTAGATCAGGGCTGATCAGCGGGGATATTCCTTTAAGCATAGTAGTTGTTTATTTTGATGTC
>JANYLE010000346.1 GCA_025363795.1 Mariniphaga sp.
AATAACCGTGGGTGTTAACCCACGGAAAATGAACACATAATGCAACAACCCTAAAGGGGTTGAACTTTGCTATTTATTAAATAAATCAAATTTTCAACCAAACTCTTAATCTTTAAACAGAAGTGGAGCTAATTCCTTCAGACTACGACGCCAGGTCTGGAACTCATGACGGGTATTTTCTGAAACAAAGGAGATTGCATTGAAGCCGGCTTCTTTTAATGCAGTTGCAGCATTCTTAACGCCATCGGGGTTTTCGAAGCTGCCGCAACTCAAAAAGATCAGTTTCACCTTCGATTTGTCTTTAATTTCTTCTGGTTTGTATAAACCACCGCTTAGCAAGGCGTAGTAGGAAAATACTTCAGGTTTGTTCAATGTGATCGTATGGGTTTCCATGCCACCCATCGAGAGTCCGGCCATGGCGCGGTGCTGCTGATCGGCTATCGTGCTGAAGTTAGCATCAACATAAGGGATTAATTCATCAACAAGCACTGTTTGGAAATTTTCAATTTTGAACTCGTTCATATGTCCCCACCGAACCTCGTTGGTCATTCCATAGGTCATTACAATAATGAAAGGCTTGATTTTTCCTTCAGCAATCAGGTTATCCATATTAGGTTGGCTAGTCCCTGGTTTGACCATGCTGTTTCATCTTCTCCCCATCCATGTTGCAGGTAGAGAACAGGATAACGTTTGCTTTTGTCTTTGCCATAAGTTGGAGGAGTGTAGACAAATGCCCTGCGCGAGGTAGAAGTGCTCTTAGATGGGAAAAGTATCTGCTGGACATTTCCATGAGGAACATCTTTGAGTGCATAAAAATCCTGATCGTGAGCAGGTATTTCAATACCGCTTTCCCATCGGGTTGAACCGTAAAAATTTAAAGCTCCCGGATCGTTAAATACCCCACCGTCAACCGTCAGATGATAGTAATGGAAGCCTTCTTCCATTGGACCTGTAGTTGTACCAATCCAGGAACCGTCCTCAGCTTTTGTGAGAGGAGTTCCACCTTTTGTGCCACCTAGTCCAAGGCTCACAACAACGCTTTGAGCCTGGGGTGCCTCAATGCGGAAACGTACATAGCCCTGTGAATTAACTTGTGGATACTCTTTTCCAGGCTGATTCAGGCTTGAAGGGTTGAAATCATCGGTAATGCTTGGCTGGTTTGTCTGTGCAAAGCACATCGAACCAAATAAAGTCAATATTAGAATGATCGTAATTAAATGCCGTTTCATGGGTTTTCTATTTTAGTTAGTGAATAAAAGTGGTGCAAATTCGTTCAGGCTCCGTCTCCAGCTTTGCCATTCATGAGCCGTTTGAGGAGAAACATAAAAATGGGTATTGATTCCGGCATCTTTTAGTTTGTTCTGGTTTTCTTTTGGATTGCCACCAAAGCCAGCTCTGGGATTCTCGAGTTCACGACTTCCATAGCTTACAAAAACCAGTTTGATTTTTTCTTTAAATCCGGGCGCTGATGCTAAATCTTCGGTACTTATGCTGCCGCCACTGAATATGCCGACATGCGAGAATACTTCAGGATGTGCAAGGGTAATCACACGGGTTTGCATACCACCCATTGAAAGACCAGCCATTGCGCGGTGCTGTTGGTCGGCCAAAGTACGATAGTTAGTATCGATCATGGGAATAACGTCTTCAAGCAGGGTTTTTGAAAAACCATCAGCCCATCCTTTGGGAGGCCAGCTGCCGGCGCTACGATCAGCAGGGCGAGGGCCAGTCATAGCCCAGGTTCCGTTGTCCATCACAATAATAAATGGTTTTGTTTTTCCCCCGGCAATCAGATTATCCATGATGAGGTTGGCATGTCCCTGACTCGACCATCCGGTTTCGTTTTCGCCACCACCATGCTGCAGGTATAAAACCGGGTAGCGTTTTTTAGCATCCTTGTCATAGCCGGGAGGCGTATAAATAAAACAGCGACGCATGCTGTTGTTGCTTTTTGAAAAGTAGGGCAACTCAATGACCTGGCCGTGAGGTACATTTTTCAAAGCATAAAAATCCTGATCTTTCGCCGGAATTTCGATACCGCTTCCCCAGCGACTCGCACCATAAAAGTAAAGGCTACCGGGATCGGGAACTGCAGCACCATCAACCCAAAGCTGATAGTAGTGAAAACCTTCATCCTGGGGAGCAGATTCACCTGTCCAAACACCACTTGTGTCTTTTGTTAACTCGTATTTTACAGCGCTTATATCCAATTGAACTTTATGTGCCTCGCGTGCCTTAATTTGAACACGTACCCGTCCTTCAGAGTTTACCTGAGGGTACTCCTTACCGGGTTGATTGACTGAAGAAGCTTTAAAGTCTTCAACAATCTTTGCTGGAGACTGTGCGAAACAAGATCCAACGGTTATCGACAAGATTAGCAAAATTGCAGAAATTCTATTTCTCAAAAAATCTCGTTTCATAATTCGTGATTTATTTAATTTTATAATCTATCTTAAAGTATTGTAATTCTGGTTACTTTCAAATCTTTGGGATCGGAACTCGTTCCATAGTACACTTCATATTCGCCTGAAATAACAGCCATCTTAAGCTGGCTGCGATTGTAGAATACGAATGCCGATGGAGGTAGATCAATGGTAACCTGACTGGTTTTTCCAGCAGCAACTTCAAGCTTTTTAAACCCTCTCAGGGTTTTTATCGGGCCGTCAGAATCATTCGCTTTCTTTACATAAACCTGAACAACTTCATTTCCAGTTCGTTTACCTGTGTTTGATACAGGAATAGTAAGCTCAAGGGTTTCGTCTTTCCTGATCTCTGCTTTGACTGGCCTTGCATCCCCGATTTTGAAAGTGGTGTAGCTCAATCCATAGCCAAAGGGAAAAAGCGCGTCGTTCATGAACCGGTAGGTGCGGCCTTTCATGGAGTAGTCTTCAAAATCCTTCAACTGATCAGAATTTTTGTAAAAAGTGACAGGTAATTTTCCCGATGGATTGTAATCGCCGAAAAGCACATCGGCAACTGCCTGACCACCCGATTCGCCGCCATACCAGGCCTGAAGAATGGCATCACAGGTTTCGGTTTCAGGAGTGAAAGCTATGGCTGAGCCTGAACAGTTTACAAAAATCACCTTCTTTCCGGCCTGCTTCAAAGCTTTTAAGCAATTGCGCTGTACCGCAGGAAGCTCGATATTGGTGCGGTCACCACCTTTAAAACCAGGAAACGATACAGGCATTTCTTCGCCTTCGAGTACAGTAGAAAGTCCGCCTACAAACACAACCACATCAGTGCCTTTCAGTTTACTGATCAAATTGGTGTAGTCAACGTCCACTTCTTTACCAAAATTGAATTCAATGTTTGCTTCCCAATTGTTCAACTGGGCAAAACGCATTTCAATTTTGTATTTTTTACCAGCTTCAACCTTGTATGGAATCCGTGAAATCAGCACCCTCCAGTTATTAAACTTCCTTAACGACTCACCATTTACGAGTACTTCAAAATATCCGGCAGCTCCGCATTTAAACACAATTTCTTCCGTTTTAGGCGCAGTGAACTCAGTTTCATACTTAGCCGAAAAACCTTCGAGTTTAACTCCTGAAGCAAATTCGTGCTGTCCGGCAGTGGTTAATTTTATGGGGTCGGTAATCTGCTGCGCTGCAACAACATCACCTGAACGATCTGAGGTATTCCAGTAAGTGGCTTTAAAACCTTTTTTACCGTCAACCGAACAATTCGGAAAATAGCTGTCAGTTACTTTATCTTCAACCAAATCGCATCCTTTGTCATAGATTATCTTTTTGGCTGAAAGTATGGAAGTTATGCCGTCGAGAATTGAAATTGTCCGCACTGGCGTTCCATTGTAATTTCCCCACAACATGGGCTTATTATCGGCATTTGGGCCAACAACCGCAATTTTGTTGGATTTCTTTAAAGGAAGAATATTGTTTTTATTCTGAAGAAGCGTCATTGTTTCGCGCGCCATATCCAGCGCCAATTTCCTGTGTTCTTCGTTATTCACCACCGACATCGGAATTTTGGTCCAGGGTACGATGGCATCATCGTCCATCTCGCCTAAATCGAAACGGCCAACCATCACACGCATCACATGCCGGTTGATTTCATCTTCAGTAATCAAACCTTTGGCGACAGCTTCAGGCAATTTTTTGTAATTGTGGTCAATCCACTGACACTCCACATCGGTTCCGGCCCAAACTCCCTTCGAAGCCGCATGAACCGCATCAGACGAAACTTTATGGCTGGTATAAAAATCGCCAATTGCGCCGCAATCAGAAACCACCAGGTACTTAAAGCCCCACTGATCGCGCAGTATTTTCTGAAGAAGTTGCGAATTTCCGCAGCAGGGTTCATCGTCCAAACGCTGATAGGCGCACATCACTTCACGCACATCCGCTTTCTGAACCAGCGATTTAAAAGCAGGAAGATAGGTTTCATTCAAATCGCGAGGATCAACATTATTCAGGTTGAGCTGATGGCGGCTCCATTCAGGTCCCGAGTGAACTGCATAATGCTTGGCGCAAGCCAGCAATTTAAGGTATTTGGCATCGGCCGGGCCTTGCAACCCTCTCACTACCTGAACGCCCATGCGGGAAGTCAGGTAAGGATCTTCGCCATAAGTTTCCTGACCCCTTCCCCACCGCGGATCACGGAAAATATTGACATTCGGCGTCCAGACCGAAAGACTCAGAAAACGCTTGTTTTCCTGACCTTTCTGGCAAGCTTCGTTATATTTGGCGCGGGTTTCATCCGAAACAGCATCGAAAATGTGATAGACCAGACTATCATCAAATGAAGCTGCCATGCCTATTGGTTCCGGGAAAACAGTCACATTCCCATTGTTGGCCAAACCATGCAATGCTTCGCTCCACCAGTTAAATTTTTTAATACTCAGACGCGGAATGGCATCCGATATATCGCACATCAGGATGGCTTTTTCTTCCAAAGTCAGGCGGGATATTAAATCTTTCGCCCGTTCTTCTGATCTAAGTTTTGGGTTTTGATAAGGATATTGTTGTGCCCACAGGTTAATTGCTAAAAAAGCACCAGCAAAAAATAGTATAGTTTTTTTCATTTTTAAATTGGAATAGGTTATTTGATTTCAATAAATTCCGGTTCATAAGGTGCTAGGGTGAATTTGCCGGTATAATCCTTGTCGAAAAGGATGCTTCGCGAGTTTCCTTTCACCGGAATCTCTTTGGGTTCGCCGCTGACATTCAGGTATAAGAAATGGCTTTTATCGATTTGCCGCGCCATTACTCCGGAAGGCACTTCAGGTCCTTTTTTAATGCCCAGTTCATTGATCAGTTCATCGATCAATGGATTAAGTACATCGCCATTTGCCGGAAGACCAACATAAATTGCCTTACCTTTGCCAAACTTATTTAGGGTCATTATAGGATAATCCTTGCCGAGGCTGGTTAAGCTGCCAATAACCTCAGCTCCTTTCGGTTCCACAATATCAAACCTTGCCGATTCAGTATCAATGGCTTTTCCTTTATAGTTAAATTCAAGTTTTTTGCCTTTGTACGACTTCCTTGATACTTCATTCATCATTTCAGTTTCTTCGAAACCTCCTACCCGAATGCCAAATACATCGCTTAACAGACCGGGTCGAGTTGTGGCGAAAACTTGTCCTGATTCGTCAACAATGGCCGAATTGCTTGTCATGATTACCGTTCCGCCCTTTTTCACAAAGTCACGGATTTTGTTTGCTGTTGCTTCGTCCATTACTGCAACTCCTGGAACAAAAAGGATTTTGTAATTCAATGAACTTCTGCTGATTTCAACGATCCGTGCATCCATGTTGCGCCAATAGAACAAATTGAAGCAAGCTTGCAGCTGGTTGTCATGCTGCTCAGGAAAATAGCTGCTGGCAATAACGCTTGGAAATGAGAAAGCCATACCAACTTCTGACTGAAGCATATACGGAAAGAATTTTTCAATCTTTTTAAATTCGGTGGCTATTTTCTTGTATTCATCGTACTTGCGGTTTGGAATGCCGTCCCAGTCAATCATTCCTTCCAGATATTGTTCTTCACCGGAGTGCATACTTTGCCAAGTCCAGCCGCAAACCATCTGGTTTCCGTAGAATAAAGTTGAATAAGCCTGCTTCCTGATGGCATTTGGAACAGCCGTCATGGTTGTAAATTCGCTGCACCAGAAAGGGTTAGTGCTTTCGAATTGAATTCGTGAAATTCCAAACAAGGCATTCATGACACCCCAGTTGGTGGTTAACGTTGTTCCGGGATAAAAACCACAGCCTTCGCGCGTCATCTTTCCGGAATAAGCGATCTGGGAATAGTCGAAATACTTCAATGCACTGTAATACCAGGCGTTTGTATTTGTTAAGGTTTTGGGAGCGTTGACATTGACCTTATCGATTACTTTTAAAAGAAGCTGGTTCACTTCATCGGAAACAAAACGCCTGAAATCGAGCATCCGTTCGGGCACATCAGTTGAGTGAGTAGCCACAGGGAATCCAACTTCCTCAAACTGGTTAAGCTTTCTTGACCAGCGCTGGGTTGCCCAGGCTTTATTCAGGTTATCAAGGTTGGCGTATTTCTTTTTCAACCATTCAATGAACCGGAGTCGGGCTGTTTTGGAATATGAGATTGGTCCGTCGCCCGATTCATTGTCGATCCCGAAAGCCAGTAACGCCGGATGATTTGCATATCTTTTGCTGATGGCGTCGGTATACAACAAGGCATACTTCTGGTAATTCGGGTCGCCGACGTCTTCCATGTACCGGTGATTGGGGTAACGCACATCGCCATTGGCATCAACGATGTCGATTGACGGAAATTTGTGATGCAGCCAGATTGGAGCCGGACGAATGGCAATATCCAGAATAACCTTAATGCCAGCATCGTTCATCAGATCCATTACTTTGTCGAACCAATCGAAGTCGAATATTCCTTCCGAAGGCTCATAACTATCCCAGGCCAAATGCCCCATGCGGACAGATGTAAATCCAGCAGCTTTCATTAACTGAATGTCACTTTTGATTTTTTCAAGATTCTTATCATCATGCGGATGATAATTGGCACCAACATATAACTGCTGTGCTTGCAGTGATACAAAAAATCCAAACAAAATTGTGATTAACAGAACGATCTTGAATTTTCCTGTTTTCATATTTCAATACTTTTTACGTGGGTATTTCTGACTGATTATTTGAATAGCAGTTGAGCAAAATTGTACAGGTTGTTCCTCCACACCGGCCAGCTGTGGCCTCCCGGGTATTCGCTGTAATTGTATTTAATCTTCATCTCATCGAATTTCGCGGTCATTATTTGACAATTCTTCCAGGCAATATCCTCCTTACCTCCCTGTGAAATCCAGAATAGTTTCAAATTACTGTTGATGAGTGCAGCGTTTTCGTTCATAAATGTGTATTGCGGCGCCGAAAGCGCCAGTTGGTTGGACCACCAGCCCGAACTGAATACACCGAGATAAGCAAACAGTTGTGTGTTTTTAATTCCGGCATGAAGTGTTTGCAAACCACCCATCGATAAGCCTGCCAATGCACGGCTGCCGGCATCGGTTTTTACCCTGAAGTTTTTTTCGACAAACGGAATCACGCAATCTTTCAGCTCTTTTTCAAACAAATTTAAAGCCTCTTCACCAAAACCTCTGGAAGGCATATTTCCGTCAACCATAACGACAATCATCGGAACAGCTTTCTTTTCAGCAATCAGGTTGTCAAGAATCAAATCGGTTTTCCCCTGGGTCGCCCAGCCGCGCTGGTCTTCACCACCGCCATGCAAAATATAAAGCACCGGATATTTTTCGGTGGTATTCTGGTCATAACCCGGAGGTGTGTACATGTAAAAATTGCGCCATGAGTTAGTGACATTTGAGTAGTAATTTTTGATGCGAATATCTCCATGAGGCACATTTCTGATTTCATAATAAGCATCGCCTTTAAAGGGAACTTCAAAACCGCTGGCCATCCGACCCATTCCGTAAAAAGATTCACTGGCAGGATCTGCAACTGCTATTCCGTCAATGATTAATGAGTAATAGTGAAAACCTTCACTCAACGAATCGGTGGTCGCTTCCCAAACGCCTTCTGCGTTTTTCACCATACCGTATTTTTTGCCCAAATCAAGCTGCACTATTTGTGCTTCAGGAGCTTTTATGCGAAATGCGGCATGTCCATTGGGTAAAATCTGTGGATATTTGGCCGAACGGATGTTGGATTCTGCCGGCCTTCCGACATTGCTAATCAGAGCAAAGGAATTGACATCAATTGGTTTGAAGATCAGCTGAGAGAACATGTATAAACTGTTTTTCCAGACTTTAAAATCGTGGTAACCATGATCGACATAGTAAATATGCGGAACATTATTGGCTACGAGGTAATTGTGTGTACGTTGGCTAAAACCTATTAACCCATCTTTATCGCCACACGAAATCCAGAGTAGTTTTAACTGTTTTTTTGCTTTTACAGGGTCAGGAACCAGCTCCTCTGGCTTTTTTGTATTTGGTGCTGAAGAGAATCCACCAACCCAGGCAAATTTATCAAGGTTACCCAACCCAAAGTTGAGCGATTGCCCGCCACCCATCGACAACCCGGCTATTGCGCGGTGTTCCGCATCTTTAATTACCGGGTAATTTTTTTCAATATATGGGATGAGGTCTTTAATCAGATCTTGTTCGAAAGTAGCAAATGCCTGAACCTTATCCGTAGCCATGATATTTCCGGTGGCCCGGTCGTTTTTCATGGCACGGCCGTTTGGCATAACCACAATCATGGGTTCAACTTTATTTTCATCATAAAGATTATCCAGGATCACCTGAGGCTGACCACCGTTGAGCCATTCCTTTTCGTCTCCGCCAATGCCATGTAACAAATAAAGCACCGGATATTTTTTATCCTTTGAATAACCCGGAGGTGTATAAATCAGTGCTTTTCGGATGGCTCCAACTGTTTTGGATTTGTATGTTACCGAATCGATTTTTCCATGAGGAATACTTTCACGAACCATATCGAAGCCCAACAATGCAGGTGTTACCCTATTTTGTGAAAATGCAAAATGACTACATATCAGACAAATACAAAAAACTATTGTAAGCGATTTCATAAACGTATATTTTTTTTAGTGGCCTTATGGGGTTGACTTCGTTGATCTTCGATTTGCCCCGACGAATCGGGCTAATTTCATCTTTATAAGTTTGTTACCTGAGGTAATTTGTTATTTGTTTTGAGGTGTGATAATTTGATACTTACCGCTTAAATGCATCAGACTGAACAGGTACAATAAGCCATCGTAATACGGATCAAAGTAGCCATCTTGGTAAGGTTCAAGCTTGGCATTCCAAAGTGCATTTACAAAGTCGAGACTATTTTCATTCTTACCAATCAGAGAGGTTGAAGAAGCGGTAGCCAATAACCCCAAAGAATGTCTTAATTTTTTAAAACCCCCTGCCTGAAGAATGGTTTCGGGCGTTGATCCGTCGCGATTGAACTGATCGTCAAAGGAGTTGATACCTCTTGATTTTAGGAATCCTTGCAAACGTTTGGCATAGTCTTTCTGCCAGATTTTGTCCCTTCCAAACCAAACGTAATCCATGGCAATATTCATGGGCACCCGCCATGAATCATAACGAAAACCTCCTGGCATCCAGGGAGTAGCGTGTGGCTTTCCGCTAAATTCAGTATAGTCGGCATTAAGACCTGTCACAGGATGACATGCCCTATGTAAGAAAACGCGGGATGTATCTGCACAATCTCTATAAAATTGTTCATGGCCATCTTTGGCATATTCGGCCCA
>JANYLE010000366.1 GCA_025363795.1 Mariniphaga sp.
GACCACTTCGGAAATAAACATGTGGTGAACGCCCAGTTCGATGATTTGTGTCACCTTGCATTCAATGCTGATGGGCGCTTCTAACAGGATGGGCGCTTTAACGATGGTGGCAGGTGCGGGTGTCAATCCCATTTCCTTCCATTTATTGTATTTTCTCCCTGAACGACATCCACACCAATCAGTTGCACGGGCCAGCTCTTCGGTGGTCAGGTTGATTACGTATTCACCGGTACGTTTAATGATTTCATAGGAATGCCGGCCAGGGCGCACCGAAATGTAGCACATCGGAGGGTCACTGCTGATGGTGCCCGTCCAGGCAATGGTGATCAGGTTGTATTCTTCGGGCGTCTCACCGCAGGTTACCAATACCGCAGGAAGGGGGTAAACCATTGTCCCGGGTTTCCAATTTACTTTTGCCATTGTTCGTGCTTTACATGAATTTATTTGACCACGAAAATAACAAAAATAAGAATGTCGGGAGTTCTTATTCAATTATACGGAGGAGCTGAAAAATTACAAAATGTCAAAACGTCAAAATGTCAAAACGTCAAGCCCTCTATTTTGTCGTTTAAAACGTATCCCGGTAGTGATTAAAATATAGATATTAATTAATTAATTGCAAATTTTCTTGCTCAGTTTAGTGATAGTTTTAATATTTTTCCAAGGAAATAATGCAGTAATATGTGGTGATAAAAAATTCTTTTATGAATGGAATATTTAAAATTATTGGTAATTCTCTCGTTTTGAATTTGAATTTAATCTCATAATTCGGATTAACCATATAAAAGATTTCACTGTCAATTTTAAAATTTTGTTTAGTTAAAATTTTCTTGAATCTTGCAATAGAAATTCTTGTTTCTTTTACTTCTAATAATCCCATAATTTTGGCCTTACTCTCGCCGAATAGTTTTAGTATTCCTATATATAAAGTAGTAGGGAGAATGTGATAATAAGGTAGTTTACTTAGAAAAGGGTTTTCACACATTTGTTGATGACCACCAAATGGCATTCTCCAGGGCGGAAAGGCAATAAATATTTTACCATCTGGCTTACTAAATTTCTTTAAATGTTTTAAAAAAGTCTCTTGATCGTGTATATGTTCCAACGTATCGCGCATAATTATTAAGTCAAACGCGCATAGTTCATCAGGCTTTATTTTGTAAATATCTTTTGCTATTAATAGGAGATTATTTTTTTGAGGATGGTTGCTAAAAAACTTTTCAGCATTAGATATTTTGTTTTCAGCAATATCAATGCCTACAACTTTACAGCCCATATCTAAAAATGGTTTTAGATTCCCTCCCTCTCCACAGCCTATTTCAGCAATAGTTAAATTAGAAGTTATTGGAAGTAAATTGTTAATATAAGGTATTACATACTTTTCTGTAGTATAGCTTTGTTCCTGAAAATATTTTTCTCTGTTAAGGTGTCTGTCGTCCATAGTATTAGTTGTGTTTAATTTGTGTAAAACGCATCGGCTAACTTTGCTTATATTCAAGGTCAAATATACAAATTAAGAATAAAAAAGCAGCCTTGGGTTGCCTCATAATTCTTAATTTTATATTCCACATTTTCAAGTGTTATTTCTAATTTAGTTAATTTAATTCTCCATTTACAATAGTTACAATCCACACGGATCAGGTGTTTTTCTTCAATCTCCTGCTCGGTGTAATATTCACTGAAAATATCAAATATCACCTTGTAGGCCTGTTTAAAGAATTCAGGGTCGATTACAGAGAGCTTTTCTGAAATGGAATTACCTGGCTTTTTTACCGGCAGGAAGGTTAAAAAGGAATTTAAAAGCCGCGCTGTTAAAGAGATCCTCCATCGTGCGAAGACTGTTGCGCTGGCATTCCACAAGGGCATACAGCAGGAGGTATAAAACACTTTGACCGTCAAGTACTTTAACGTAACGGTTCACGTTAGTCTTTTCCGCGATCCTCTCCAGGAATCAGGCAAAGCAGGTGAATAACGGATATTTTATTTTTAGTATTTGCATTCATATACAGGTGTTATTGACCTGCTCCGCTTTTTTATAAACTATTTGTTATTGGTAAATGGTTAAATCCTGGTCTCCTCCATGAACTTATTCCACGTTAAACCCGCTTATTATGGACAACCATTTAAACATCATTCCA
>JANYLE010000373.1 GCA_025363795.1 Mariniphaga sp.
TAATGTCACATTCAAAGGGCGCGAGCGCTTTTTGCTACATTACAACTTCCCATCCTTTAGTACAGGCGAAGCAAAAGTTCCACGCGGACTTTCACGCCGCGAAATTGGTCACGGAAATTTGGCCCACCGCGCATTGAAAAAGATGATCCCTGAAGGATTTCCTTATATCGTTCGTGTAGTTTCTGATATTCTTGAATCAAACGGTTCTTCGTCAATGGCTACTGTTTGTGCAGGAACCATGGCGATGTATGACGCAGGTATCCAGCTGAAACGTCCGGTTTCCGGGATAGCGATGGGTTTGATTACCGATAAAGGTTCTGATAAATTTGCAGTTCTATCCGATATTCTTGGCGATGAAGATCACCTTGGCGATATGGACTTCAAGGTAACCGGAACAACAAAAGGGATCACCGCAACCCAAATGGACATCAAAGTTGATGGATTATCATATGATGTAATGTCAAAAGCATTGCAGCAAGCGAAAGAAGGAAGAGCTCATATTCTTGGAAAAATATTGGAAGTAATCAGCGGACCGCGCGAAGATTACAAATCAAATGTTCCAAGGATTGTCAAGATGGTTATTCCTAAAGATATGATCGGGCCGGTTATTGGTCCAGGCGGAAAAATTATCCAGCAGATTCAGGCTGATACAAAAGCAACCATCGCCATCGAAGAAGTCGGTGATTTTGGCCATATTGAAATCAGCGCTCCTGATAAAGACGCCATCGAAGCTGCAATCGCGAGAATTCGTGCAATCGTAGCCATCCCTGAAGTTGGAGAAATCTACAAAGGTAAGGTGAAGTCGATTGTTCAGTTTGGTGCATTTGTTGAAATTATGCCTGGAAAAGAAGGACTTCTTCATGTTTCGGAAATCGACTGGAAACGGATCGAGAATCCTGAGGATGTCTTGAAAGTTGGTGATATTATTGAGGTTAAATTGCTTGAAGTCGATCAGCGTTCAGGAAAACTGAAACTTTCGCGTAAAGCATTGCTTCCTAAACCAGAAGGTCAAAGCTCGGGCGAAGGAAGAGGCGATAATAGTGACCGCGGTCCACGTCCCGAAAGGAGCGAACCCAGCCATAGTCATTCGCTTAAAAAACCCAATCAGTAAAAAATAAATTAAAAAATGCCCGGATTTACCGGGCATTTTTTTGTTCTATCCATTTTGTCGTATATTCGGGACAGATAGAAAAATATTTATGAGTATTGATTATCTTGTAATTGAAGGGAATATCGGGGCGGGTAAAACGACCCTGGCAACCATGTTAAGCGCCGATCTTAACAGTCGGCTAATTCTCGAAGGATTCTCCGATAATCCGTTTTTACCCAAGTTTTATAGCGATCCGGCCAAATATTCATTTCCACTCGAACTCTCATTCCTGGCTGAACGCTATTCGCAGTTGAAAACTGATCTTGCGAACCGCGACCTTTTCCACGAACTGACCATCACCGATTACTATTTTATGAAATCGCTGATTTTTGCTCAGAATACCCTTGCTCCCGATGAGTATAACCTTTACAGGAAATTTTTTGATATCATTTACGAAAGGTTGCCAAAACCCGATCTGTATGTATACCTGCATTTATCCGAGAATCAGCTGATCGAAAATATCCGCAGTCGGGGACGCGACTACGAACAATCGATAGCGCCCGATTATCTGAAAACGATAAGGGAAGGATATTTTAATTTCTTTTCACAACAAACAAGCTTCCCGGTTTTGATCCTTGATACTTCGAACATCGATTTCGTCAAAAAAGAAACTGATTATCTGCTGATAAAAGATTCAATATTTGGAAGAGATTATCCCAATGGAATTAGCCGCGTGATTTTAAACGGTTAAAATAGCTTAATTTGTTTCTCTCTACCATCAAAAGGTTGTAATTTTGTAATTAATACGATAAAACACAATTAATACATCAATAGATTATTATAATGAAAAGTTTTAAATTCAAGTATTTGGTTTTATTCATTTTTGGCGCGGCGGTTATTACAAGTTGCGCTTCCCTTAAAAAAATGAAAAAAGATGCCGGGAAAATGAGTTACACTGTTACACCGGAAGTTCTTGAAACAAACAACGGCAAGGTTGACATGGCTTTACAGGGACGTATTCCTGAAAAATATTTCCTCAAAAAAGCGACATTGGTTGCAACTCCTGTCATTGTAACACCGGAAGGTGAAAAAGCCTACGAACCATTTATGCTTCAGGGAGAAAAAGTTAAGGCTAATAATAAAGTAATTAGCTATTCTGATGGCGGAAGTGTTTCCTATAAAGGTTCTATTCCTTACGACTATTCCATGCGTAAATCGGAACTGATGTTAAAGATCCATGCATCAAAAGGCCGTAAATCAATCGATTTTGCTCCTGTGAAATTGGCCAACGGTGTTCTTGCAACATCTACTTTGGTTGACAACAGTCCGTTTACCATTTTTGGTGTTCAGAAAAGCAAAAACACAACCGGGATTTATGATCCAACAATCGACAAATACCAAAGAATTGTACCTGACAAGTATGTTGCAGACCTTATCTATTTGATCAATAGTGCTGAAGTTCGTGGAAAAGAACTGACCAAAGATGAAATCAAACAATTAAGCCAATACGTTTCTGAAGCCTACAAAGCGGACCGCAAAGAACTTAAAGGAGTTGAAGTTTCGGCT
This sequence comes from Mariniphaga sp., assembly GCA_025363795.1. Lineage (GTDB taxonomy): Bacteria > Bacteroidota > Bacteroidia > Bacteroidales > Prolixibacteraceae > JAAFHB01. The sequence goes on from JANYLE010000373.1 coordinate 2,657, forward strand.
TATGCTTCACCAGACGGAAAACTTGATCTGAATACAAAACTTTCCGAAAAACGTGAAGGAACAGCATCTAAGGTAATTGAGAAAAATTTAAAGAGTAATAAGGTTGAGACTGAACTCACAGCCAAATACACTCCTGAAGATTGGGATGGTTTTAAAGAACTGATGGAAAAATCAACTATACAGGATAAAGAATTGATTCTTCGTGTCCTTTCAATGTATTCTGATCCTGAAGTTCGTGAACGCGAAATTAAAAACCTCTCTTCTGCATTTACAGCTGTTGCCAGCGAAATTTTGCCAAAACTACGTCGTGCAAAAATTACAGCTTCGGTTAATTTGGTTGGCCGTACAGATGAAGAAATCAGTGCTCTTGCAATCAGCGATCCTTCGAAACTAAATCAGGCTGAATTGCTATATGCTGCTACATTGACCAGTGATCCACAGGTTCAGAAAACAATTTATACCAATTTCACAAAGGTATATGCTGATGACTGGAGAGGTTACAACAACCTTGGCGATGTAGAATTTACACTTGGTGAAGTTGATGCAGCCGGAGCAAATTTTGAAAAAGCTGATAAACTTGATCCTAAGAATCCGATCATCCAGAATAATCTTGGTTGTGTTGAACTCAAAAAATTGAATCTTGCCAAAGCTGAAGAACTTTTTGGCGGAGCAACTGGAGCAGGCAACGAAGTGAATGACAACCTGGGTATCGTAAAAATCATGCAAGGTCAATACGAAACTGCTGCCAAATATTACAACGACGACACAAAGAGTGTTGCTAACCGTGCTTTGGCTCAGATATTGAACAATGACAACACCGGTGCATTGCGTACATTAAACGCTGCCCCAGTTGAAACAGGACGTATTGCCTATCTCAAGGCAGTTATTGGTGCACGTACTGCTAAAACAAGTATGATGTATGAAAGTCTTGGGAATGCTATCAAGAAAGATGCAGCCTACAAGACATTGGCTAAAACGGATCTTGAATTTGCAAAATATTTCGATGATCAGAATTTTAAATTGATTGTTCAGTAATTGATCAATCAATCGGATATATAAAAAGGGAGCTTTAATCGGCTCCCTTTTTTATTAGTATAAACCGCAAACAAAGCGTTAAACAAAGCCTGACTAACAAAATCCTTCAGAAGCAAATTACAATTATATCGATTTCGCTGAACTCAAATTACTATCCTTTACCAATACTATTTTACTGAAACCCGTTATCTAAGCAATTTTTAAAATATTTTCAATTATTTTCAAAAATATTTCTAAATCTGCATTGCGGAAATAATCCGATTATTTAATTTTAGTCCCAAATCACACTGAGGGTGCTCTTAACTAGGAGATTCCACCTGTTCATCTGTAGAAATCGTTCTTTATATTTGGGGCGTTATTCAGACAACCATCCGCTAACCCGGCAAACCTATGTTTATATCCCGAACAATTGTCAAAGGCTCCGCAAGGAGCGTTTTTATGTCCCGTACAATTGTCAAAGATCTCAGCAGACTAGTTTTTATCACCCGTACAATTGTCAAAGGTTCCGGCAGACGATTTTTTATATTCTAAACAATTGTCAAAGTTTTTAGCGGACTAGTTTTCATCACTCAAACAATTGTCAAAGATTTCCGAAGAAGAGTTTTGGTACCACGAACAATTGTCAAAGATCCTATCATCGAATTAAAGGTCGGTTGTCAACTATTAATGCCCGTTTTTCAAATGAAGAGTTTAAGAAGAGTTTTATGTTTTGATTCAAATATTAATTCTTTAAAATTAAATTCTATGAAAAAGTTAGAGTTCTCAACATTGTACATCTTCCGTTTAGCGGTTGATAACCTTTTTGGACTGGTTAAATCGACAATTGGTTTGGCTGTTCCGGTAAAATCGGAATTGGGCGTTATGTCCAATGCGACATTGGATCGGTTGATCACTGATAACCAAAAGTTCCAGAAAATGGTGAAGAAACAGCGAAAAAGTGGATTAACCGAAAGACTGTTGCTTGCCGACAACGATCGGAATGACCGCTTTGCTGAAATCAAACGAACCGTTTCGTTGCATCTCAAAGGGCGTAACGCCAGTAAGAAAGCGTTTGCCCAATCGCTTGAATACTTTTTAAAGCCCTATTGGGACGTGGCAGCGAAACCATTAAATACCAAAACTGGTCTTTTGGCCGAAATGTTTGGAAAGTTATATGACAACGCTGATATACAAACAGCAGCTGTCAATAATGGGATCGACATCATGCTTGCCGAACTCGAAGAGGTCAATAATGATTATGATGCGCTTTATAAACAACGTATAAACGAGGGCGCTGACCTGCCTGATGAATCAGCCAGTGAGCAAAAAAGTACCGTTTGTGATTCGTATTCCGAGTTTTGCAGTGCCATCGAACAAGCGGCCAACTATACCCCCAGTGACACAATTCTCAACCTCTTCAAAAGCATGGATGAACTTCGCAAGAAATACCATGCACTCACTCCGAACGGAAAAGATAAAGTTGAAGATGTGCCTGGAAAAGAAAGTGATTCGCCAAAAGATTGAAATCAGTTGAAATCAGGAAGAAGTGATCGCTGGAATAACAGCGATCGCTTCTGATTGATTCGGTTCGCGATAAAAAAAACCAACAACGGAAAGAGGCCCTCAATTTAAAAATCATTGATGCGCCAAGAACAGAACCTATAGGAATGATTTAAAACGATCTGATTCGTCCGGGTTTTCGGATCGAATCAGATCGTTTGTGAATTAGACAACAATAATCATTTTCCCATCTAACCGAAACAGAAACAATGCAAATGGAATAGCACCTAATTGTATTATTCAATCTACTTCTCAATTGTAATCCGTGCATCGACGGCCACAATCTGATCACCTTTCCCTAATAGCGGATTGATATCCATTTCTTTAATCTCAGTAGCAAACCGGAGCATCGAGGATAACCGTACAATGATTTCAGCAAATTTCTGCCGGTCGACACCCGGCTTTCCCCTGAATCCTTTAATCAAAGGGTAGGCTTTTAGGTTACGGATCATCGATAAAGCCTCATCAAATGAGAGCGGCGCAAGGCCCGAAGTAACATCTTTGAATACTTCCACAAATATTCCCCCGATTCCGCACAGAATAATATGACCGAACTTGGGTTCATATTTAGCACCTAAGAAAAGTTCTGTCCCTTCAGCCTGTTGTGCAATCAGGACAGCCGTCGTTTCCGGAATACTCATCATACGATTAAATTCCAATCGTATCGTCTCATCAGACCGGATATTCAGCGATACTCCGTCCACATCGCTTTTGTGAATTGGTCCCACCACCTTCATCACCACGGGAAATCCAATTTCATGCGCAGCCTCAATTGCATCGGATTCAGTAATTGCAACCCTTTCTTTTACATACGGTATTGATGCGGCACTTAATAAGGCGTGGATTTTATCGGGAGGTAACTGACCCGACTGGCAACTTTCGATGATTCGTCTGATTTCAGGAATATCAACCCCTTCGAGCATAATGCTTTCATCGGATGGTTCCGGAGTCCGGTAAACCCGCGTTAAAGCACGTCCCAGCAATACTTCGTCGGGGAAGTTGATATTTCCATGCGATAAAAAGTAGGCTAAATCTTTTTCCACATTGATGACCGAAGGCAAGATCGGGTATATCGGTTTTTTGCAAATCTTCATTTTCTGGTCGAGCACCTCGTAAACATCTTTGACGGAAGTTAATCCCGGACTCCCGAAGATAACGGCCATTCCATCAATCTCGTCAAAATCATTTTCGCAGGCATCAATGATATCTCCCAATTGTTCGGCTGTGCCCGTCGCCAGAAAATCGACCGGGTTTTCGACCGATGAACCGGCAAACAGTTTCTTCCGGAGTCGTTCTTTTGCAGGTGAGTCAGAAAGATGTGGAATATTCAACCCTCCGGCTTCGAGTGCATCCGTCAACATCACAGCAGGGCCTCCCGCGTGAGTGATTATTGCCATATTTTTCCCTTCTAGCTTTTTGGACATGAATATCCCGGCAACGGTGGTTAGTTCTTCCCTTCCGTAACATCTTACAATTCCAGCCTTTCGGAAGAGGGCTTCAACGGCAGAATCGGAATTTGCCATCGCTCCAGTATGAGACGATGCTGCACGACTGCCTGCAGATGAACTGCCGGCTTTGATTGCAGCCAAACGAAATCCTTTGTTGACCAATGACCGGGCATGGTATAGAAATTTATCAGGATTGCTGATCGATTCGATATAAAGCAATTTAACACGGGAGAAGTTTTCTTCCTCTGCATTGAGGTTCCAGTATTCCAATACTTCTTCGACCCCAATCTGTGCAGAATTACCTACGGAAATAACACGGGAAAAGTGTAACCCTTTCGGGATTGCCGACTCAATAATAAATACAGCCGTCGCACCCGAGCCTGACACAAAGTCACAACCACACGATTCGAGCTTGGGGATCGGCGTTGTAAAAACTCCCGCATAGTTGGGCGTAAGCACACCAATACAATTGGGGCCAATGAGGCAACCACCCGTTTTTTTCACAATGGCAACCATCTGCTTTTCAAGAAGCTCGCCCTCTGCTCCTATTTCACTGAATCCACCGGAGATAACTATAAATGCGCGTACATTCTTTTTGGTGGCCAAAAATTCAACTGCTTCCGGACAACTTTTCGCCGGAATCGCCAATATTGCCAGATCAATTTCAGGAAGTTCACCCAATGTTTTGTAAGTGGGTACGCCCTGGATATTTGCATCGTTTGGATTTAATGCAAATAGTTGACCCTTGTATCCGTGACCGATGAGGTTTTTAAGGATTTTTCCACCTGGTTTGGTGATATTATTGGATGCTCCAACAACTACAATGCTCTCCGGAGCCAACAATTGCCTGTTCAACATTTTTTTCTGTCCGATTAATGGTTACGAAGCCAAACGTACAAGAAAATTAGATGATTACCAATGAGAACTATCAATAGCAGAATAAAAATAAAAAGAGCATGTTGTAATACAAAAAGGGGAGAAAAGAATCGCTCCTCTTCTCCCCTTCTGCCAGGTATATTTATTTTTTTTGATGAAAAATCAAAACTTTACAGCTTTCGCTATAAACATTTTCCACCTTTTATCTCTCCTTAATCTGATGAATCACATCGATAATCGTTCCGTCGCGGTATTCGACAATCCCCACAATTTTATCCGCATATTCGAGTGGCCCCGGGACTCCGGTAATTTCGTCGACTTCAATTTCAAGATCATGAATGTTCTTAATATTAAGTCCGGCTTTCCGAAGATTATCTTCCAACTCTTTAAAAGCTGGGTTAACACAGATTCCACGCTCCGTGACAAGCACATGAACTGTTTCACCTGGTGTGACAACCGTATGCACCCGTTTTTTGATAATCGGAATACGACCCCGAAATGAAGGACAAACAACAACCGTCAGTTTGGCACCTGAAGCAGTATCGGAATGTCCGCCCGATGCGCCGCGGATATAGCCTTCGGAACCTGTGATTACATTCACATTAAAATCGACATCTATCTCAAGTGCACCAAGTACAACAATATCAATTTTGTTTGTAATTGATCCGCAATTGAATGGATTGGCATAAAGCGCAGCAGGAATCTCGATATGCCGGCGATTATTCAGCAACGAATTACTTACAACAGCATCAAATGATTGTACATCGAAGAGGGTTTCGAATAGACCTTCGTTCAGCATATCAACGCAATACGATGTAATGCCACCCAGCATAAAACTTCCTTTCAAGCCCCTGGTTTTCATCTTTTCGCGGATGAATTTAGCGACAGCAAGCGAAGCTCCACCGGCTCCAACCTGGAAAGCAAAACCCGGAACAAAGAATCCCGAGTGTTCGATCACATCTGCAGCCAGTTTGGCAATCCGAAGATCCATTGGAGATTTAGTAATACGGGTAGTACCGGTTGCAATCTTCGAAGCATCACCAATCGAATCGACAAGGACAACATGATCGACAAAATTCTGCGAAATAGAGAGTGGAATACATGGGTAATCAACCAGATTATCAGTGACAACAATCACTTGTTTGGCATACCGTTCGTCAATAACGGCATAACCAATCGAACCAAAAGCCGATTTACCGTGCGAACCCGTTGCATTTCCTTCACAGTCGGCTGCAGAAGCAGCAATAACAGCGAGATCAATCCGGATCTTTCCCGTATGAATACTACGAACACGTCCTCCGTGTGAATGGATCACTACGGGAGTTTCGAGAACACCCAAAGCGATTGCACGTCCCAATTGACTGCGGATACCGGATGAAAATATTTTGGTGACAGTCTGGTCTTTCAGGTATGGAAGGATCGGATCGTGACACTCATTCAAGGATGAGGAGGCCAACGTAATATCGCGAATTCCCATATTATGAAGAATCGTCAATGTTTGAACGAGCAAAATATCCCCGTTTCTCAAATGGTGATGAAACGAAACCGTCATCCCATTATGCGGATTGCTTCGAATGATCGCTTCTTCAAGCGTTTTACAAAGTTTACTCTGGTGAGGCAAGTAAGCCTTATTTGGAGCAGGAATTGTTGGCTCATCCATCCAACCTTTACGCAACTTTGTAAGTGCGCCCTGAAAAGGTTCCAATTTCCCGATTCCCTCAATAAATTCAGGAATCTCCCTCCCTAAACTGTTTAGCATTGCCGAATTTTTTAAATATTGTGTATTCGAATATGAATTATCGTTCTTCCTTGGAAAAGCAACTGGCTGTTGGCTTCTGGCAGCGGGCAACTTTCAAATAGTGACTGGTTAATAAATGAAGCAGCTGACAATCTCCTATGCACAGTTCAGCTAGCTGCCAGTTACCGACAGCAAGCCGCCAACATTATCCCACCGTTACATTTGCCAGCCTCAGAATGTACTCGGCCCTTGCAACAACAGGCGCATCAATCATTTTACCATCGATGGCAAAAACGCCGATGCCCGCCGCGCTATTTGCCCGGAATTCTTTCACAATGCGATAAGCTTTCCGAACTTCTTCCTCTGTCGGAGTAAAAACTTCGTGAATAATTTCGATCTGGCGCGGATTAATCACAGCTTTACCTGTGAACCCGATCTTTTTGGCATATTCAGTCTCTTTGCGCAAACCCTCTTCGTCATTTACATCAGGGAAAACGGTGTCGATTACATCAATATGACTTGCTTTAGCAGCCATCACAATCCGCTTGCGGGCAAAAT
>JANYLE010000390.1 GCA_025363795.1 Mariniphaga sp.
ATGTTTATTCCCCTTTCAGATTACATAGTTTGTTAAACAATCCCACCATACTTTCTAAATATGGAACCAAACTTCCTAACAATCGTTCAATTCTTCCTGTCAATCGAACGATTCTTCTTGTCAATCGAACGATTCTTCTTGTCAATCGAACGATTCTTCCTGTCAATCGAACGATTCTTCTTGTCAATCGAACGATTGTTCTTGTCAATCGAACGATTTTTCCTGTCAATCGAACGATTGTTCTTGTCAATCGAACGATTGTTCCTCAATTTCGTTCCAATTATACCAAAAAAGGAAATATTCCTGTTAACCAGCTTATTGTGATTAAGAGGAATAATTGAAGTCACCCAATTTGTTTTTAGGAACATGACGGAATTGGGATATCTGGCAGAGTGGCAGTTGACGTAAACTGTATTTCATCCAAATCAATTGAATGGAAACGATCCTTTTCCTTTTATTTTCCATTCAAAATGGCATAACGCCTTTCAAATGATCGGGTGAGTTTATCTGAAATATTGTAAATTTGTGGCACAGAACTAAACTACGACTCATCTACGCCAAATGAAAATAAAAATTAGACAATTCCCAAACTTCACCTTATTAACCATCCTGCTGGTTTTGTCGGCACTATCTTCCTCCGCACAAGAAAAGTACAAAGGCCTTCCCTGGAATGAAACTATTCAGGTAATTCCCGGGAAAATTCAATGTGAATATTATGATCTTGGTGGAGAAGGGATCGCCTATCATGATACGGACAGCATCAACAACGGAAGCGGCAAACTGAATCCGGCCAACGGCACCTTCCTTAATGAATTCAGGCTTCATGAAGGGGTGGATATCTCATATACCAAATCAAATGATATCGACAATAATCCTTATAACTTGGTGGAACCCGCTATGGGACAGTTATACGTGGGCTGGACGACTCCGGGCGAATGGATCAATTATACAGTTAACGTCGAAAAGACAGGAACTTACCAGGTTGGATTAATGTATACGGCGAGCGGAGATGGAACCATCGCGCTGAACATTGACGGGAAGGAACTTACGGCTGAATTGAAGGTCTCTTCCACCCGAAATGACAAAGAACAAACCGCATGGCGGCAATGGCATCATTGGAACCGGTTGGATTCCCTCGCAACTGTTCAACTTACAAAGGGAATTCATGTGCTGACACTGAAAACTGTTTCAAACGGAAACATGAACTACGATTATCTGGAATTCAAACTAAAATAAAGACGAATAATTTACGGGACGAAGGGAAGCCGTTCGATTCTCATAGCATGATTACTAAAATGTTGAAAGAGTTACGGGTCGCCCGGAATGCTAAGTTCAAAAACTAATATTATCCTTTAATTTTAAGAATACTGCATGAAACAACTTCTTTTTTTACTGATCCTGTTTTCAGGAACGCTTATTCAGGCACAGGTTACGCCACAAATTACCAATGTAGACGGGCGCAAGACGATGTCGTTGGATGGACTTTGGAAAACCATTGTAGATCCGTTCGAAAATGGCTACTACGATTACAGACGGAAACCGATCGCCAACGGATATGGTGCCGATAAAGATATCGTTGATAAAACGGTTTTACAGGAGTATAACTTTGCTACCGAGAAATCATTGAGTGTTCCCGGTGATTGGAACACACAACGGCCAGAGCTTTACTATTATGAAGGAACGGTCTGGTACAGAAAAAGATTTATTTACGAACCGACCAAAGATAAACGGGTTTTTCTCCATTTCGGAGCGGTCAACTATGAGGCGATCGTTTTTATGAACGGGAAAGAGATCGGCAAACATGTCGGCGGATTCACCCCATTCAACTTCGAGGTTACGGGCATCATCAAAAGTGGGGAAAACTCGGTGGTTGTTAAGGTCGATAATAAACGATTAATCGAAGCCGTGCCGACCATCAATTCAGATTGGTGGAATTATGGCGGTATTACCCGGCAGGTTACGCTGATTGAAACACCTGCCACTTTTGTCCGTGATTACTATGTCCAACTTAAAAAGGGGGATAAAAACACGATCAATGGCTGGATCCAATTTGATGGAGTACAATTAAACAAAAGCGTAAAGGTTGAAATTCCGGAGTTAAAAATCACTAAACAGTTAACTCCTGATGCAAATGGTTATGTGGCTTTTGAACTGAAAGCAAACCCGGTCTTTTGGACGCCAGATAATCCAAAGCTTTACACGGTAAATATCGCTTCAGATGAAGAAGTGATTACGGATGAAATTGGTTTCCGCACCATCGAAACGAAAGGGACCAAGATACTGTTGAACGGCAAGGAAACTTTCTGCCGCGGGATTTGCATTCACGAAGAAGCAGCTTTTCGGAACGGAAGGGCTTATTCCAAAGAAGATGATATCACCCTTTTGCAATGGGCGAAAGAGATGGGTTGCAACTTTGTCCGTTTGGCACATTACCCGCACAACGAACAGATGATCCGTCAGGCGGAACGGTTAGGGTTGATGATCTGGTCAGAAATTCCAGTTTATTGGACCATTCAATGGACAAACCCCGAGACCTATAAAAATGCAGAAACTCAGCTTACAGATATGATTACGCGTGATAAGAATCGTGCCAATATCATTATCTGGTCAATGGCCAACGAAACACCTCAGAGTCCTGAGCGGTTAGCTTTCCTTACCAAATTAGTCACAAAAGCGCGTGCACTCGATCCTTCCCGACTTATAGGTGCTGCCATGGAAAAAGAAGAGATCAAGCCGGGCTTAATGACAGTGAATGACGAGATCAGCAAGGTGATGGATATACTCAGTTTTAATCAATATGTGGGTTGGTATGACGGCTTACCTGAAAAGTGTGATCGTGTAAACTGGACTTTTACGGATCAAAAACCTGTCATTATCAGCGAATTTGGTGGGGATGCGGTCTATGGAATGAGGGGTGGCAAAACAGAACGTTTTACGGAAGACTACCAGGTGGATCTATACACGAAAACTGTGGAAATGTTAAAACGGGTTCCCGGCCTGGCCGGCACAACGCCATGGATTTTAAAGGACTTCCGTTCCCCGCGACGTCAG
>JANYLE010000393.1 GCA_025363795.1 Mariniphaga sp.
TATTTTCTTTTGAGGGCAACCACATGGCTCTTTCAAATATTTCCGCTTCGGTTTCATTACCTGTTTTCCGATATCTTTTTTATTCTCGCCTATTTTATTTTCAGGTATCGCAGGGTCGTGGTGGCAAATAATCTGGCCAACGCTTTTCCCGATAAAACGCAGAAAGAGCGCGATCGGATCGCAAGAGGTTTTTACCGGCACTTTTGCGACACGTTTGTAGAGACCTTGTATTTCGACCGGATTCCCATTAAGGAAGGGAAAAACTGCGTAAGATATCTGAATCCTGAATTGCCCAGCGGCTATCTTGACCAGGGAAGACAGGTCATTATCTTTTTAGGACATTACAACAACTGGGAATGGTTCTGTAACTGGCCATTATATTCAACGCACAAGTTCTATGCGATCTATAAAAAACTAAAAAACAATGTTTTCGAGCGTTTTTATCTCCACCTCAGAAGCAGGTTCGGAGCTGTTCCGCTGGAAAGGGCTGCAACTTACCGTCAGCTTGTAACCGATCTTCAAAACAAGATTCCAACGCTGTCGGCCTTTTTGTTTGATCAAACGCCACGGATCTACGAAATCCATCACTGGGTAACATTTCTGAATCAGGATACGCCGGTTGTGCTTGGCGCAGAAAAGGTGGCTCAAAAACTCGATGCCGTTGTCCTTTTCGCCCAATCACGAAAAGTAAAACGCGGCTTCTATGAAGTCGAATATCAATTGGTAACCGAACACGCAGGAGCATGTCCCAAATTTGAGATTACGGAAAAGTGTACCCATTTACTTGAACAGCAAATTAATAAAAACCCTGAATTCTGGTTATGGTCACACAAACGATGGAAACATAACAGGGAAAAGGTGGCTGAATACAATGCCGGACATTAATGATATTACAACGACTATTAAAAATATAAACCAATGATGGGATATTACCTGATTAGGGCGCTTACATGGCTGATTTATAAAATGCCCCGACGGGTACTCTATTTTCATTCCGATCTGCTTTTTATAATAATGTATCATTTTGTCCGCTACCGGCGAGATGTTGTGAATAGTAATCTTGCCAATTCTTTTCCCGAAAAGACAAAAAAGCAACGTGATGAAATTGCCGTAAAATATTTCCACCATCTATGTGATTGTTTGTTTGAAACGCTTTATTTCGACCGGATTACAAATGAAGAAGTCCTAAAAAGAGTGAAATTTCTCAATCCGGAATTGGCCAATCAATACATGGCCCAGGGAAGACAGCTAATTGTCCTGATGGGTCATTACAATAACTGGGAGTGCTTCAATAACTGGGGGTTGCATACCACACACCGTTCATATGCGATCTACAAAAAACTAAGAAACAGTGCTTTCGAAAAATTCTATATCCATTTGAGGAGTCGGTTTGGTTCTTTTCCGCTCGAGCGGGCGATGACATTCAGACAGTTAATGGATGACTCGAAAGCGGAAATTCCTAGCTTATCGCTTTTCCTGGTCGATCAGACTCCCCGTGCATTTGATATTCAATACTGGACTCCATTTTTAAATCAGGAAACTGCAGTTCTGGTCGGACCGGAGAAGGTGGCCTGCAAATTAAACACCGTAGTGGTGTTTGGGAGAACCAGAAAAGTAAAAAGAGGATTTTACGAAGTTGATTTGGTACTGATTACAGATAATGCAAAGCAGTGCAAGAAATTCGAAATCACTGAAAAAAGTACGCGCCTCCTCGAGGAACTGATTGTCGAAAATCCTGAATTCTGGCTTTGGTCGCACCGTAAATGGAAACACGTACGATCTGAAATTGAAAAGGGGAAAGAGGTCAATGAAAAGGTTGAAAAAGTGTTGATTCCTTATCCTACACTATAAAAATTCGTTATGAAAGTCTCCATCGTAATATTAAACTGGAACGGAAGTCATCATTTACGAAGATTTCTCCCTTCACTGTTGAAATATTCCAATTACGATTGGGCAGAAATCGTTGTGGCCGATAATCACTCGGATGATAATAGCCGGGAAGTCGTTGAGAAGGAGTTCCCCAACGTAAAGTACTTACAACTCGAAAAGAACCATGGCTTTGCGGAAGGATACAACCAGGCACTGAAAAAGAACAATGCCGAATATATTCTGTTGCTTAATTCGGATGTCGAGGTGACAGAGAACTGGCTGGAACCAATGGTTAAATTAATGGATTCGAATCCATTAATCGGGGCGTGCCAACCAAAAATCATGCAACTCGATCAACCTGGTAAGTTTGAATATGCAGGAGCTTCGGGTGGATTTATCGACAAATACGGTTATCCGTTTTGCCGGGGACGGATGATCAATTTTCAGGAGCAGGACCTTGGACAATACAACGATCCAATCGCCGTATTCTGGGCAAGCGGAGCCGCCATATTGGTAAGGGGAAAGCTGTGGCACGAATTCGGCGGCTTTGATTCCGATTTCTGGGCTCACATGGAAGAGATCGACCTTTGCTGGCGGATGAAAAACCAGGGGTATATGGTGGCGGTCTGTCCCGGATCAACGGTTTTGCATTTGGGAGGCGGTAGTCTCGCCTACGGCAATCCGCAAAAGGTCTACCTGAATTTTCGGAACAACCTTTTTCTGCTTTACAAAAATCTCCCGAAAGGGAAGTTTTATCAAACACTTTTCATCAGAATGTTGTTAGATGGAGTAGCCGCTCTTCAATTCCTGGCAACAGGGCAATTCAGGTCATTTGCAAAAGTGATGGCAGCACACCGCGATTTCTATAAGAGCCTGAAGAAACTTGGTCAGAAAAGAAAAGAGCTACTCGCGAAAGCGACAACATTCAAACATGCTGAAATCTACAGGGGCAGCATTATCGTCGATTTCTTTATCTTCAAAAAAAGAAAATTCTCATTATTAAATTTCCCAACCAATGAGCTTAAATAGTCGCTTGTTAGTTATACTATTATTTACCATTACCTTAAATTGCTTCGCAGCACAAAAAACTAAAGTGATGGACTTTAGTAAATACTTCCAGGAATACAAGGTCGAAGGATGTTTTGTATTGTATGATTTGCAACAGGATCAGTTGATCATCTCAAATCCGGAGCGTTGTACTACCAGTTTTCTGCCAGCCTCAACCTTTAAAGTTTTAAATTCACTGATTGCCCTTGAAACAGGCGTTGCTACCGGAAAAGATTTTTTGATTAAGTGGGACGGTACAGACCATGGCTCAGCCGGATGGAACCGCGATCACACCCTCGAATCGGCTTTTAAAGCTTCTGCTTACTGGTATTACCAGGAGCTTGCCCGAAGAATTGGTCAGGAACGGATGCAACATTGGCTCAATTTAGCGGATTACGGGAATAAAAATTTAAACGGAGGAATCGATCAATTCTGGCTAAAAGGTGATCTGAGAATTACACCTGTCGAGCAAACCAGGTTTTTGACGAAATTAGTGAAGGAAACTTTACCGTTTTCAAAAGCTAACCAGCAGTTGGTAAAAGAGATGATGACTGAGATTGATTCGGTTGGCTATCGCTTTGGTGCTAAAACGGGATGGGCAATTCTCGATGACAAAACCAATATTGGCTGGCTGGTAGGATTCATTCAAAAAGATGGGAAGTGGTATACTTTTGCTACGAATATCGAATCGAAAACCGGGATCACCGGGTTTCAGCAGATTCGCCGCGATATCACATCGAAAATTCTTACGCAGCTAAGTCTTGATAAGTAATTAAATTTCAAAAGAATATTAATAGAATTATGCGAATTACAAAAGAAAATACATCTGCTTTGTTTATCGATTTTCAGGAACGGCTATTCCCGGCCATGAATGAAAAGGAGAACTTATTGAAAAACACATTAATTCTGGTTGAAGGATTGCGGTTACTCGGACTCCCAGTTGCGTTTACGCAGCAATATACAAAAGGTTTAGGCGAAACAATCGAAGATATCAGGTCGCTCGTTCCCGATTTCAGCGCGATAGAAAAGACAGATTTCAGTTGTCTGGGTGCCGAAGCGTACAAGACTTTTCTAAATCAACACCTAAGCAAAAATATCATCCTGTGCGGAATCGAAGCGCATGTTTGCGTTTTGCAGACTGCAGTTGATCTCAAAGAAGCAGGCTATAATCCTATCATTGTAACCGACTGCATCACCTCACGTTCGATTATAAGTAAGGAGAGTGCGATTGATCGTTTTCGGTATGAAAATATCATAATGGTCACAGCGGAATCGGTCCTGTTCGAGTTGACGCGATCTGCCAAATCCGAAGAATTCAGAGCCATTTCCAAGTTGGTGAAATAATTAAGATACCCGGATATCCAGACAGCCGGATTTCCGGGTGTCCTTACCAAAAAGAACTCGTCCCTGTAATTCCACGATTAAAGTTTGCCAGGTAGCCAGTGCGCTGCAGCTTAAAATCATCGTCCTGTTCAACTGGACGACAAGAATCTTAACTGGACGGCTTCCCAACCTACAGGACGGTGAGAATATTAACTGGACGGCCATTCCAACCAACTGGACGCTGAGAATTTTAACAGGGCGGCTTTCCCGACTAACAGGGTGGTTAAAATCTTAACTGGACGGCTTCCCTACCAACTGGACAGCGAGAATCTTAACTGGGAGGATAATAAAAGATCTTTAAAATATATCAATCAAGAAAATGAAAGTAGTATTAACAGTAGCCGCAATAAGCGGACTTTTAGCGGTCATATTAGGCGCATTTGGTGCTCATGTAATGAAGGGAATCATCAGTCCTGAAATGCTTGAGGTTTATAAAACGGGAGTTCAATACCAATTTTATCACACCTTTGCCCTTTTGGCGGTAGGGATACTGATGAATTTCAATCCATCCAAAACATTGAAATGGTCAGCCTATCTTTTTATGACAGGCATCCTTCTGTTTTCAGGCTCTCTCTATGTTTTAGCCATCTCAGGCGTTAAAGTTTTGGGTATTATCACTCCGTTTGGAGGTATTACCTGGATAGCTGCATGGATTTTATTATTTGTACAATGCAGCAAGTTGACTGCTTCGAAGTAGTTTAAATTGCTACTATTTATACTATTGAAATGATTATTGCATCGAAGGCAAGAGATTTTATTGTCCGTATTGTTGATTTGTTTTACCCCTGGTTCTCGCGGTTTCTTTCGCGCGAAACTTTCCTGTACCTCGTCTGTGGAGGGGGAAACATGGTGTTAGATCTCCTTCTGTATTTTATCAGCTACAATTTTATCCTCCACAAGCAAATACTCGATCTTGGGTTTGTGGCTATTAGTCCGCATATTACAGCCTTTATCATCTCCTTTTGCATCACTTTTCCGTTGGGATTTTTGCTTGCCAAATACATTACCTTTTCGCAATCAGATCTGCGCGGTCACATTCAACTTTTCCGTTATGGTGTAACCGTATTTATGTGTATTCTGATGAATTACGTATTCTTGAAATTGTTTGTCGAACAATTTCATTGGTATCCTACCATTTCAAAGGCAATCGCAACTGTTATCATTGGCATATACAGCTACTTATCACAAAAGCATTATACCTTCAGGCAAGCAGCGAAGTGATTAAAATAAATGGATATATGGACTCAAAGTCAGAACTGATTATTTATAAAACCACTCTGGAACAACAAAGTAGGATTGAAGAGGCCCTTGATCAAATTTCGAGTGGCAAAAGCTTTACCAATGAACATGTAGAAAAGGAAATTGACAAATGGCTGAAAGAAAAGTAATAATTTGAAAGCGTTTATATTCTTAATAAAATATGGCCCTTCGGGGATCTGTTGACCACCAGAAGGGCTTTGTTTTCCTTATTTATTCCACCTGAAACCTTAATATAGTCCTAAGTCTTTCGGGCATTGTCTTCCTTGCATCCGACAAGTAGATCTCTCTATGGGTAAGCGATTTACGTTTTAATTGCTCTTCTTCGGCGAATTGTTCCATCAGTTTAAAACTTTGCGGCTCATTGTCGAAACTACCCATGTGCAACATTTGAACGCAACTCCCTTCTTCGATTGTCTCAAATTTGACCTTATCTAATAGCGGATG
>JANYLE010000403.1 GCA_025363795.1 Mariniphaga sp.
TGCCTTTTTCAGGAAAACTGGTCACCCGTTTTGGTAGTCGTAAAATTCTCTTACTGGCACTTCCCGGTTATACCTTTTGCCTGACCAATCTTGGATTGGCAACGCAGGGATGGCACCTGGGAATTGGCCTTTTCTTCTTTGGGGTGTTTGGGAATATGTGCAATATTGCCACCAATACGCAGGGAATTGCTGCAGAAAGGCTTTATCAGCGTCCCATAATGTCATCGTTTCATGGTGGCTGGAGCATTGCCGGATTCACTGGCGCATTGATCGGGTTAGCAATGATCAATCTGAAGGTCACCCCTTATGTACATTTCTGGATTGTCATCGGGGTAGTTTTTGTGATTATCTCACAAAATTTCAAATGGTTAATCCAGGCAAAACCCGGATCAACAATGGCAACTGTAAAAAGAAAATTCTTTTCAAAACCCGACTCCACGTTATTACAGCTGGGTGTCATCGGCTTTTGCAGTATGGCCAGCGAAGGTGCCATGTTCGACTGGAGTGGTATCTACTTCAAAGATGTCGTGAAATCGCCCTCTTCACTTGTCGTTTTGGGTTATACATCATTCATGATCATGATGGCCAGCGGAAGATTCGTGGCTGACAAACTGGTAGCCCGGTTCGGCAGAAAACATTTACTCCAGGTAAGTGGCGTAATGATCTCTTCGGGACTCTTCACCTCGGTTCTCTTCCCCTATTTAATCCCGTCAACAATTGGGTTTATGATGGTTGGACTCGGTGTTTCAAGCATTGTTCCATCCGTTTACAGTGTGGCCGGCAAACAAACCAAAGTGGCACCTGGTATTGCACTGGCTACCGTTTCGAGCGTTAGTTTCCTCGGATTTTTAATGGGGCCGCCACTTATCGGGTACATCTCAGCCGCAGCCGGATTGCGTTATTCGTTTGCAGTAATCGGCATTTTCGGCATTTGCATTACACTGCTGGTCTCGAAGATCAAGGCGATGCATTGAAAGTATATTGATCTGCGATGTTCAAGCCTCCCTATTAGAATTGAGACAGTTACACCTATTCAATGTTTCCCGCTCAGAAAAAGCTGCACTCAGAATGGGTTTCCGATATATCAGTTGCAACAGTATTAAGAAAAATAGATTTGCAGGAGTACCATTTTGAAGAATGTCACTCCTGCAATTAGTTTATAGCTTATCGAAGCGAAAGATTAAAACTGTATTTATCAGTTTTCTTTGGCGTTTTAGCTTTGAAGTTGATCCGTTGAATTGTATCTCCCCATCTTTGTAGAACACCTTTGTCTTCCATGGCTTCGAGCTTGATTTTCTCAACCGTAACATCGAACTGTGAGGGGTTGTAAGCTAAAGTAAAATCAATCGCTTTTCCACCTTCAGTCACATAATGAATAACCAGCTCTCCAGGTTTCACAACCTCTGCAGAATAGCAGGTCATCAAATGCTGAACAACCGATTCAGCGTGTTGCAGGGAAATCACATCATCAATGACTACACTTTTTGCACGGTTCAGGCGGATGGTCCTCATCCATGAACTGATACCGGCATCTACAGGATAGGATTTGGCAATATCGAGCGAAAGCTGAGAAAATCCTTTCTCATTTTTATAAGCGACATTGGTCGCCTTGAAATTTGGACCGGGCAGCTGGTCTTTACCATTAATGGTCGGGAGATTGTGAAAATCAGAACAATTATACCAAATTTCATAACGCTTGTCACTGAAAGTTTTACGTGTGTAAGTACCGCTTCCCACATCAATCAGTAATGGAAACCCGTTGTAATAGACCATGTAATTGCCAATATCGTTGTGGTTGTGGCTTTCGTCGTTGTTACCACCTTTGGCAGCTACAAAAAAACCGTCGGTCGATCCCGCTTTATCGCGGGCAATCATCACCTGAAGATCCGGGAGCCAGGAATCTTTGGGGAGTGGCAAACCCTGCACGGCACTTTGGTATTCCTGTTGCATAAACAAAGCGTAGAAATTCCGGAAATAATGTGAGCGACCTGAAGCTCCATCTGCAGGTGTTTGGTAATAAGCGCCAAACTTCATCATATCAGCATCCTGGATGTCTTTTCCAAAACGGTAAATCATATCGGCAGCCATTCCTGGTTTCGGACTTGCATCTGCAAAATTCACAAAATAGACCGGACTGATCTGCGCACGATAGATAAATTTGCCCATGTTCCTGAATTTCTCATCCTTGTAAACATAGGTGAATGCATTGTTGGTGGCCAAATTCAGCATTGCAATATTATCATACAATGAGGCACCTGCAGCTCCCCAATAACCGGGACCTTCGTCGCAACCGCCATCCTGTGGATAGGGATTCAGAAACTGATCGAGTACGGAAAGTATTTTGGAAACAGCTTCAGTTCTTTTCTGATTGTCCTTTTCAAGCAATAAAACAGCATTCAGCCAGTTGGAGCAGATCCATGGATTCCAGTT
>JANYLE010000433.1 GCA_025363795.1 Mariniphaga sp.
AGCAACGGTAAGTTTTGCCAATAAGGAGCCGGTAAACATTGTACGTATCAATGGTGAACGTTGCCTCGCCTTGTCTATCTATAAGGAGACGCGTTATAATACGGTTAAAGCGGTCGAGGATATTCAAAAAGCGCTCGTCAGTATTACCAAAGCCCTTCCAGGATATAAATTTACGATTGTAACCAATCAGGGGACTTTTATCCGTACTGCCATCGATGAGGTGCAGAACACATTGATAATTGGTGTACTACTTGCAATAGTGGTTCTTTTCCTTTTCCTCCGCCGGGTTGGTACTACGTTAATCGTAAGTCTTGCCATTCCAATTTCAATTATTGCGACATTCAATTTGATGTATTTCAATAACCTCACATTGAATATCATGACGTTGGGAGGGCTTGCGCTTGGCGCGGGAATGCTCGTGGATAATGCCATTGTGGTCATGGAGAATATTTTCCGGAATCATGAGTTGGGGATGTCGGCCAAAGAGGCTGCCATTGTGGGTACTGCCGAAGTTGGTGGTGCAATCACCTCTGCAACGCTTACATCAATTGTTGTATTCCTTCCCATTGTTTATATGCACGGTGCTTCGGGTGAACTGTTTAAAGACCAGGCTTGGACAGTGGCATTTTCACACTTTTCATCCCTTTTCGTTGCAATCTTTCTGATCCCGATGTTGTATCATCAGGTTTTTAATAAGAAGAAAATGCAGGTTCCCAAAGGTGCAAAATTCGCAGGTTTTGGTAATCTGATTACAAAGCTGCTTCCAAACAGGTGGATTATCGTTATTACTTCACTGGTATTGATGGCATTGTCATTTTTGTTGGTTCCATACATCGGAAGTGAGTTTATGCCCAAAACCGACAGCAAACAATTTACCATTAATGTGAAAATGGAAGAAGGGACTTCGCTTGTCCGGACATCAACTGCTATCGCCTCCATGGAAAAGATGATTAAGGAGTTATTGGGTGATGATGTTCAGTCGGTTTATTCGAGAATCGGGCCGTCAACGGAAACATCAACGACAGCGACTTCCGTTTACGAAGGGGAGAATACAGCCGAAGTTAAGGTTATCCTAAAACCTAACGGGAAATATATTGCTTCACAAGTTGTTGAAGCGATTGCCAAATGGTATGCCGAAAATCCGCAATTCAAAGTTACATTTTCACAGGATGAAACGGCTTTGCAGAGTATTCTTGGTACACAGGATGCTCCGCTGGTTATCGAAGTTCGGGGTGTCGATCTTACCGAAATCAAGAAGATTACAAATGAGGTGGAGTCCGCTGTAAAAGATATCCCTGGTTTATACAATCTGCAGACAAATATGGAGGGAGGTTATCCCGAAATCAATGTCGTGGTTGACCGGTTCAGGGCAGGTTCTTACAACCTTGCAGTTACCGATATCGTCAATCAGGTAACCGCCAAGCTGAAAGGACAAAGTGCCGGACAGATGGATAAAGATGGTGAACTAAAGGATATTACCATCCATGTTCCAAAAATTGGCATTGCCGCATTGGGAGATATGATTATTAAAAACGGAACTTCCGTGATCAGATTGTATGAAGTTGCAAAACTTGACCAGTCGGTTGCTCCAACTGAAATTTACCGGCGGAACCAGATCCGGATTGGCAAGGTGATGGCTGAGATTGATAAAAAGAATTCGCTCGATAAAATAGTTGCTGCGGTTCAGGCAAAAATTGCACCAATGGTTCTGCCAGCCGATTATTCCATCAGGGTTACCGGCGAAGAACAGAAACGCCAGGAATCAATGAGCAATCTGAAGTGGGCGTTATTATTATCTATCGTTTTGGTTTACATGGTAATGGCAAGTCAGTTCGAGTCGTTGATTCATCCTTTGATCGTCATTTTAACAATACCTTTCGCAATCGTTGGAACGATTATCCTCTTTTTCCTTATGGGACAAACCTTTAATATCATGGCTTTGATTGGTATTATCATGCTTGGCGGAATCGCGGTAAACGATTCAATCATCCTGATTGACCGGATAAATCAGTTGAGATTAGGTGGAATGGATAAACGTCAGGCGATATCGCTTGGCAGTCAGCAACGGTTACGGCCAATCCTGATGATGAGTATTATAACCGTTATCGCTTTATTGCCATTAACATTTGGGTTTGGTGAGGGTGCCTCATTGCGCTCTCCGATGGCCTATGCTGTGATTGGCGGTATGATTACAAGTACGTTACTTACTCTTTTTGTTATTCCGTGCGTTTACGATTTGATGACAAGTAACAAACCGATGAAACATGAGGATTAGCATCCAATTGGGCAAAATGAGAAAATTGGACAAAATAGCGACAACTCAACCGTAAAACCGGAAACAGAAAGCTTATGAAATGAGCCCCAATTTGTCGGGGCAAATTCCAGAAGGCCATCTAAAACAAATTCTAGCTTATGAATTCTATTATAAACAGGAAGGTTCTGATCAGCATGCTTTTCTTCGGATTAAGTATGATGGGATATTTTTCGTGGAAGAATCTCTCCATGGAATTGTTCCCTAATGCTGAACTTCCGATGCTCTATGTGCAGGTTGCAAGTCAGCTGGAGGTTGACCCGAAATACATGGAAAGTCAGGCTATTGTGCCACTTGAAGGTGCGATCGGTACACTGCAGGGAATTGAGAATATGGAATCCTCTGCCGAATCACGACGGGGTTCAATCATGGTTGAATTCAACAAAAACGTCAATTTCAAGTATACCTACCTTAAAGTTCAGGAGAAAGTTGATGAGATTAAAGCATCGCTACCTGCAGGATTTATTGTAACTGTGGTGAAGGTTGACCTCAGCCAGATGAACAACCAGTTTATGCAACTCCAGGTTTTGGGTGGAGGCGGAGTCGATCG
>JANYLE010000438.1 GCA_025363795.1 Mariniphaga sp.
CATTTGGGAAAATGGTTGCCTTTTGTTGACTATACCAAAATGGTCACTGATAGCGAAAGATTTATCCATATGGTTGTCTCACAAAGGGAAGAGTCCAGGAACGAGGTATATACCATCTGGTTTAAAGGTGAATTTGCAGGGCTGATAGGCTTTCATAATACCGATAAGGTCAACGAAAAAACCGAGATCGGCTACTGGCTGATCAGCGAAATGACCGGCCGTGGAATTATTACTCGCGCATGCCGGGTAATTATCGGTATTGCTTTTGAGAAGATGGGGATGAACAGGATTACCATCCGTTGCGCGGTAGGCAATTCGTCAAGCGAAAATGTTGCCATTCGTCTCGGTTTTAGCTTTGAAGGAATCGAGAGGAGCAGTGAACGTTACCATGATCAATTTTTCGATTTAAAAGTTTTCAGTTTCCTGAAAAGAGAATTTGTTCCTGGCTAAAAGCTAATGTTGTAATTGGTTTTTGACGAACCATATATTCAATTGTTATTCATAATTATAGGTATTCAAGTATTTACAAAACCTGCTTATTAAATCTACTGAAAAATTGGCTTTTTTTCATGAAATTGGGTAAATTAACGAGAAATAGGTCCCTAAAATTTAATCAGTAATTTTAAGCGTTATGAAAACAAGACTTTTTTTTGTGATTGCGTTCGCTTTTTTTGTGCAAATTACCAATGCTCAAATGTTGGGTATTAAAGGTGGAGTCAACTTTGCAAATATGAGTTTCTCCACAAGTGGAATGGACATCTCGCCAAAATCGATTGTAGGATTGCATTTAGGACTAGTTTTTGACTTTAAAATGCAGGAGAATCTTAATTTTAATGCAGGATTTCTGTACTCCTTAAAAGGGTGTAAGTTTAAAGGAAGTTTAATTGATGGGGCTTCTTCAGCAAATGACGGGACGCTAACGTTTAACTATTTTGAAATTCCCCTAAATTTCGCCTACAAATTTCCGATCAACGACAAATCAAAATTTTTTATTCAGGCAGGACCATATCTTGCGTATGCAATGAGCGGAAAAGATAAGACAGGTAGTGAAACACAGGATATTAAATTCGGAAATAACCAATGGAAAAGATTTGATTACGGACTTGGCTTCGGAGCCGGCCTGGAGTTTGGCGCTATCGTTACCAGTTTGAATTATGAACTTGGACTTGCAAACCTAAGTGATGATTCAAGTGCTGATATGAAAATCAAGAACAAAGTCTTTCAAATTTCCATCGCTTATATGTTTGGCAATAAAAAGTAATCATTTATCCGATTTCATATCGAATAACCGGATATGTTCTGATTCCGATTAACTTATTTCAATTATTTCACTTGCTTCGCGTCGTGATGTCAGCAGGATATGAAACCGGTCCTCCAGGTGTTTTAATGCATTGTAGGCAACTTCGGGTGTGTTATTTTCGCCTGACAAGTGGCTGAGCAGCACCCATTTTAAAGCAGGTCCGGCATAGTCTGTCAGTAAACTTACTGCCTGTATGTTGGATAAATGGCCTACGTCCGAAGCGACTCTTTGCTTTAAATGATAGGGATACGAACCTTCCCAAAGCATTTTTTCATCGTAATTTGTTTCCAAAAAGAGGGCATGACAAGCTGTAAGATGCGCGATTACATTGGGACACGGAGAGCCGATATCGGTAAATACGCCAATACTTATTCCCTGAAGCTCAATACGAAAGGAGGTCGGTTCAGTAGCATCGTGGTTCTTGAGTACGGGATGAATAATAAACGGATGAAACATCATCGGCTGACCTGGCTGTACGAATCTAACGGCAAGCGGCTGATTGGTCAGGTAGAGCGATTGATAAGTTCCTTTGGTCATATAAACCGGGATATCCAGCTTCTTCGCAAGAACACGGGCACCACACACATGATCGTTGTGTTCGTGGGTAATAAATATTCCCCTGATCTTTGCCGGGTCAAGCCCCTTTGTTTTCATCCGGACAAGGATTTGCTTGCAATTAATTCCGGCGTCAATCAGAATTGCATCTTCTTTATTCCCAATATAATAGCAATTACCGTTGCTGCCTGAAGCCAATGCACATATTTCTATCATCCAAATCTGTTTTAGCTGACAAATTTAAGCTTTAATGGGATTGGTAATGCGGATTCAGGGATTAGATATCCAATGATTTTTATTCTTCTTCGCGAATGATCTGTGCAGGTTGTGAATGGGATATTGTCTTAACCGATATGCGTCAGATTCCGTCCCAGTAATAAGTCGATCAATTGTTCGCGGTACGCTTCCGAAACCACAAGTTTATGCTTCCCGATAATGGCCATATTGCCTTCGATATGATCGATTTTCTGAAGGTTGATAATGATGGACCGGTGTATCTTTTGAAAGGAATACCCTTTTAGTTTCTCTTCCCAGCTTTTTAGCGTTTCATGCGTGATGAGCTTTTTATCCGTACTGCAAACTGTCGTGTAATCGCCACATGCTTCTACATATAAAAGTTCATCGAGGTCGATCTGGTAGATCCGTTTATCGGCTTTGACTGTGATTTTCCGCGATAACTCTTTTCCTGATTTAGGGATTAACTGTTGTTTTGCCTTGTTCACCGATTTGTAAAACCGTTCGAAAGAAAAGGGTTTTAACAGAAAGTCAATGACTTCAAGATCGAAACCATCCACCGCGTATTGCGGATAGGCAGTGGTAATAATAACCAGTGGCGGTTTAATCAGTGTTCGCAGAAAGCTGATTCCCGACATTCCCGGAAGGTTGATATCCAAAAACATCAGATCAACGCTATTCTTGTCCAGAAATGTTTGTGCCGAAAACGGATCTTCAAACGAACCGCACCATTCAAGGTCAGGGCATTGCGATATATTCCGTTGCAGGATTTCACATGCAGCCGGTTCATCTTCGATTACAATGCATTTAATGGTCATCGTTTTCAATCTAAATTAATCTTCATTTCCACCTCGAAAAGGTCATTATCTTCCACAAAGGTCAGCAGATGTCTATCAGGGTACAGCAAATTTAATCTTTTTTCGACGTTTTGAATTCCGATTCCACCCTGTTTCTGATTCATTGGATTTTCGCGAAGGGCGATCCTGTTCCTGGTGTGAAAGAGGAGTTGCCCTTTACTGTATTGAATATCAATCTGTATTGTTCCCTTGCTTTTCCCTATTCCGTGTTTAAAGCAGTTCTCTGCAAGCGGGAGCAGTAATAATGGTGCAATAACAGCTCCCTTGAAATCACCTTCAACGTTAAGCTCTATTTCGGTAATATTCGGGTTGATCCGTTCCCGTTGCAGTCCCACATAAGTCCTGATAATTTCGATCTCCTTCTCAAGTTCGATTTTTTCACTTGAGGTGTCGTATAAAACATACCTCAGAAAATCAGACAATTGTAAAATTACGTCTTTCGTCCGGACATCTCCTTTAACCGCAAGGGCATAGATGGTATTCAGGTTATTGAACAGAAAGTGGGGATTGATCTGTGCCTTGAGGGCTGACAATTCATGCTGCGCTTTTTCGCGGTTTTCAATCAGCATCATTGCATATTGCCACATAAGGAAAACGATGGTCGTGATGGCCAGATAACCGATCATCATAAGGATCAATTCCCAGACTTTGAACCACGAGATATAGAATAGCTGCGGAAAGATCTGATCGATAACCAAATCGAACAACGAGTAGTTCATAACACCGGCTACAATGGCCAGGCCAAGTGCGGAAAGCACATAGATACCAAACTTGCCTTGTGATAAATATCTTTTAATCAATTTATTGATATTCAGATAAACGGCTGCAATAATCGTAATATGAAAGATGAGAATGTAGAGGAAGTTATCGAGAAAGTAGCCCAAAACAACTGCGAATACAATTCCCTGATCGTTGGTAAAGAGTACCGACAGGATGCCCCAGGCAATTGCCAGTAACGGCAACGATGTAATGGCCCATTTTATTCTTCGTGAGATCCCTTTTACAAACCAGATCAACGGCATCAAAATAAACAGCAGGATTGTATTACTGATATATAACACATTCATCCATGTCAATTCGAGTCCATCCATTGAATAACCTGATGCTATCCCGCGGCTGAAAAATGAATTAAATACATTGAAGGAGATGATCCAGAACAGAATATGCAACGCAACAATTAGTTGTCCTTTATATTTTAGAGTTTTCATAACGTTCTTAATTTAAATGGGTTAATTCTAATTGGGCCTTTTGGTTCTTCCAATCAATAAATCGGGATTGATCGGCATAACGATCGATCATTGCTGTCAGCTCTTCAGACGTGGCGCTAAGCAGAAACTTATTTGCCTCTCTCACCCATTGGTAATTCACCCGAACACGTTTCTTTTCGATCATCTCTTTCATACAATCAGCGCCAAGCCAAGATAAGTCTATTTGATTGTTGGTCAGTGTGACACGTGCCAGTGTATGAACTTCGAAGAAACTGCCAGATGATAGTTTGCTTTTTATCAGGCCCTCTTTATTGCCGGGGACGAAATCGGCGTAAAGCCCATTTCCAACACGGAACAATACAACCTTGAACTCATAATTTGTTGAATCTGCTGATCGTGTTAATTTGGCGAGGTAGTAATTCTCTGGCTTAAGCGAAGTTGAATCGACACCCTTTTTATCTTTTACCACCCGTTTCGTGATCGCCCGTTTGATCGTCCATGTTGAGGTGGTATCGGCAAGACCCCAAATCTCCGAATCGTTTGATGAACCTGAATCTTTGGGCGCTTTAACAGCTTTTGCCAACCATGAACCTTCAATGCGTGGTTCGAGCAGGATATTCTTTCCGATATAAAACGGGTTGAGGGAGCAGATCATATAGTAGTTGTCGCATCCGATAAGAAGGAACAACAAACCAGTGATGAGTAGTAGCTTTTTTCGTTTCATCCGGGGCAAATATGATTGTGAATTGCCGGATGTAACTCGCATGAATTTATTTTTTCTCAACAGATTTCCGTTGCTTTCAAATTCATTGTTGGTTGAGTTTAGTGAACATGCTTGTTTCATGATATAGCTTTTTAGTATTACTGGAACGAAGATATACCTATGAATTAGTGCGCGCTAATTATTTCGATGAGATGCCATGGAATTTCGATGAAGCGGGTTCTGATTGCGATAAGGGGCAACCTAATAACTGTTGGGGGATTAAAAATAGGATCACAATACCGGGATATATCAATAATTACCGGGGTTTGGATATATCCCAGGTTCGGTTCTCATTCGTGCTTGATTCATCCTTTCTGCGTAGCTCGTGCGTTGCTTCTGTATATCTCGTGTGCTTAAAAATACAGAAACTATATAGAAACTAAGCAGGAACAACAAACATAAGGCGAAGGTAGTCTGGGAGAAGGACGACCGGATATTAAAGATTTATACACTGTTGATTTAAACAGCATCGCTTTTTTCGTACGTGCCGGCAGTATTTAATCCTCTCCTGACTAATGGACCTATTGTTTCTGTTGTGCGGTTTGTTTTTCGAAGTCAAGCAACCATTTCTTCCGCCAGATACCTCCTCCGTAGCCGGTTAAGTTGCCATCTTCACCAATCACGCGATGACAAGGAATCAAGATTGAAATTCTGTTCATACCATTGGCATTGGCAACTGCCCTGATGGCCTCGGGTCGTTTCAATGCAAGGGCTTGTTGTTTATACGAACGGGTTGAGCCGTAAGGAATGTTTTGCAGCTCTTTCCAGACTGCTTGCTGGAATTCGGAACCCGGCGTAAATAAGGTAACTGTGAATTCTTTTCTTTTACCCTCAAAATACTCATTGAGCTGATCGTGCAACAGACCGAAATGTTTGTTCGCTCCCTGGATGATGCTCGCATTTAGTTGCTTCGCAAGCGACTTCAATTCGGTTTCAAGCATCTTCCGGTCGGTAAACTCGAGGAGACAAATGCCTTGCTCAACTGCACAGGCGTACATTGTCCCCAGCGGGGTTTCGAGGCGTGTGATGTTAATGACTTTCTTCTCTTTGCTGTTTGATGGTGATACACCAAAAATAGATTTAAACGAATCGTTAAAGCCACTTAGTGATTCGTAACCTGCGTCGAATGCCACCGAAGTGACAGATTCGCCATTTTGAATTTTATTGAATGCTGAATTGATCCGGAACATTCGCTGGTAGGCATGAAACGTGATGCCATGGTTTTTCAGGAACCATCTTCTTATCTTGTCAGGTTCAATTCCTCTTTGAGTTAAATCCCAATCCTTGAACTTCTGGGAAGGATTAGTATTCAGATCCTTGAGGATATCTTTAATATAGTCTGGTGTTTCGCCCAGTTTCTCCAATGGATTACAAACTTTGCAAGGACGATAACCTCTCAAAATAGCTTCCTTCGTTGTCGGAAAAAACTCGACGTTCTCTTCTTTGGGCTTTCTTGCCGTGCAGGTTGGACGGCAGAAAATGCCCGTCGTCTTTACTGCAGCAATGAATGTTCCTTCGAAGGAAGGATCCTTGTCAACAAGAGCTTTATACATTATCGCGTTTGTAACCATCGTTTTTTTCTTGCAAAAATAGGTTTGGGATCATGGTTTTGCAACCGGAAAATAGGCAAGTATTTTCTGCGGGGTAATTTTCGTGAATAAAACCCCAAAGCGAATCTTTAGTTAATAGTTGTTGGGTATGGTAAATTGACGATGTCTAACCATATTCG
The DNA here is from genome assembly GCA_025363795.1 of Mariniphaga sp. Taxonomy (GTDB): domain Bacteria; phylum Bacteroidota; class Bacteroidia; order Bacteroidales; family Prolixibacteraceae; genus JAAFHB01. Next base: position 6,647 of record JANYLE010000438.1, read on the forward strand.
TTTGACAGCAAAGACAACCGATGGACAATATGGATTGATAACATCAATTGTCATTTGCCTGAATATTCTTTAAATTTGCAAAAAAGCAAGACAATGAATATTCAGGCGGAAAAATTGGAACTCGTTAGAATGATCCTGGATACTGATAATCCAGGCATCTTATCATCCATTAAACGTATATTTTCTGATTCCAGGAATAGTGACTTTTGGGATAGTTTGTCCCAATCCCAGCGAGATGAAATCTTAAAAGGGATTGAAGAAATTGAAAATGGAGATACAGTAGATTACGCAGAGTTTATTAATAAACACAGGTAATGAAACGAGAAATAAGGATGTCGAAGAGAGCCATGAATAAGCTCGATAACCTCCTCGTTTTCCTTGAAGAAGAATGGTCTGCAAAAG
>JANYLE010000465.1 GCA_025363795.1 Mariniphaga sp.
GTCAACTTCTTAGAGGCCATCTCCACCTTTAGGACATTGTGATTCGTGTAATCTGCAATAAACATGTTGCCATGACTATCAAATCGGATCCCATTCCCGATACTTCCATCGGTTAATTCAATAAAAACACTGGCTGCACCCTTGGGTGTTACCTGGCCAATAGTCCCCTGATGGTTAAAGTTTACGGCATATACAATTCCTGACTTATCTACGGCAGGACCTTCCACACCTGAGGTAAAGCCATTCACGGGAGTGAATACAGATGACTTAAAAAACTCATGAGCGGCAGATTTCTGAGCCACCGCTACCTGGGAACATCCGGCAAAAAGCAGGAGAAGTGATAGATGAAGAGCTGACATGGGAATAGAATAGTTTAAGTGCCAGTAAAATTAAAAAAAGTTTACATGATTTAAAAATGAATTTGTAAAGGCACTGACGAATAATTGCAGACCGGCTGGAACGTTTATATTTTATTCAATACAAAACTCAACTAACAAACAACACACTAAAATAACCCTGAAAAATGCAAGCCAGGCCAACGAAGTTGCCATTCATGCTGTATTTATGTGGAGGCTTCTTCTCTATTTCAACATTCCCGATTGGATTAAGATAATCCCGAGAGCAGCTGCGTTTGAATTGGGTGGGGAGGATTATCGCAGCTTCCGTTTTTTATTGTCCTTGCGCCCGTAGAATATTAAAATCAGGATAAAGAGCAATGCGAACAGGAACCCGCTTAATGCCGACGGCCATTCATGGCTGAAATTTGGAATAACCCTTTTTACAAAAAGGGCTGCTATTAATAAACTGATAACGATGATTGCAAGTGTCTGATGCTTTCTCATGTGGCAAGGTTCTAAATTTATTCCATTAGAATAACCAATTAGTGCCTGTTAAAGTTTTTCAATTCCTTGATCCGGATCATATTGACCGAAGTATAAAATAAAAACACTTTGACTGCCGCTGCCCTTCCCCAAAAAACAGGATAAAAGGAATCAGGACGGTACGCTTAGTCCGGATATGGCTTCACGTTGTCCGCAATGACAGGACGACTTTCCGGAAAACAAAAGAGGAGCTCAATGAGCTCCTCTTTTTATCTGAAAATTTATTTCGCCTAACTCTTCAAATTACTTTACCTTGTTAACAATTGCGCTGAATGCAGCAGGATTGTTCATCGCCAGATCGGCCAGAACCTTACGGTTGATATCGACATTGGCAACCTTCAACTTACCCATAAATTGTGAGTAAGACAGACCTTCTGTGCGAACTGCAGCATTAATACGCTGAATCCATAATGCACGGAACAACCTTTTTTTACTTTTTCTGTCACGGTACGCATACCCTAAACCTTTTTCGTATGTGTTTTTAGCAACCGTCCAGACATTTTTTCTAGAACCAAAGTACCCTCTGGTGAGTAGCAGAAGCTTTTTCCTTCGCGCTTTCGATGCTACATGATTTACTGATCTTGGCATTTTTTTTGTTTTAGGATAATGGCGTTCCCTTTTAAAGGAATCTTTGGATGCTCATTACCCGGTTAAACCTAATTCTATAACTTTTTAAAAGAAGCATTACCTCATGGCAAGCAACCTCTTGACATGGTGAGTGTCAACATCGGCAACTAAACCCCAGTATGTGAGGTTACGTTTGCGCTTGGTGCTTTTCTTGGTCAAAATATGACTTTTATAAGCATGTTTTCTTTTAATCAACCCCGAACCGGTAAGCCTGAATCGTTTCTTAGCCCCGGCATTTGTTTTCATTTTAGGCATCTCTGTCTAAGTATTAAATTATTTTTTCTTTTTAGGCGAAATAAATATTGTCATTCTCTTTCCTTCGAGTTTTGGAAGCTGTTCAACTTTTCCGACCTCTTCCAACGCGTTGGCGAAGCGGAGCAGCAGAATTTCTCCTTGCTCGTTATATAAGATCGACCGTCCTTTAAAAAACACGTAAGCTTTAACTTTAGCGCCTTCCTGAAGAAACCGCTCTGCATGTTTTAATTTAAAGTTGTAGTCATGGTCATCCGTATTTGGTCCAAACCGAATCTCTTTTACGATGATTTTGGAAGCTTTGGCTTTTAACTCTTTCTGCTTCTTTTTCTGCTCGTAAAGAAATTTCTGAAAATCGGTAATTCTGCAAACAGGCGGCTCGGCATTAGGTGAGATCTCAACCAGGTCAAGTTCCAATTCGTCAGCTTTGCGCAGGGCATCCTGAATTCTGAAAACCCCGGGGACTTCAATATTCTCTCCAACTAACCTGACTTCCGGAACACGAATCTGATGATTAATCCGAAATGGTGATTTTTCTTCTTCTTTTGGGCCTCTTGGCCCATTGCCTCTTATAACTGCTATGGCTATATCCTCCTATATTAATTAATAATTAACGACTAATTATATGCCTCCGACAATTGGTCTTTAACCTCTTTGCCAATGAATTCTGCAAATGCATCAACCGACATGGAACCCTGGTCACCTTCTCCCTGACGTCGCACTGAAACAGAGTTGCTTTCGAACTCTTTTTCACCTACAATCAACAGGTAGGGAATGTGTTTCATTTCATTATCCCGGATTTTTCTGCCGATTTTCTCGTTGCGGTCGTCAATTACGGCGCGAATATCGGAAATATTTAATTGATTTGAAACTTTTTGAGCATAATCGTTGTACTTTTCGCTGATCGGTAAAATTACAACCTGGTCAGGTGTCAGCCACAACGGGAATTTTCCGGCAGTGTGTTCGATGAGCACGGCAACAAAACGCTCCATCGAGCCAAATGGCGCGCGGTGAATCATTACGGGACGATGACGTTTGTCGTCGGCACCAATATATTCGAGTCCAAACCGCTCAGGAAGGTTATAGTCCACCTGGATGGTTCCGAGCTGCCAGCTCCGACCCAATGCATCCTTGATCATAAAGTCAAGTTTTGGTCCGTAGAACGCAGCTTCACCCAATTCAGTTTTGGTCTTGAGCCCTTTTTCAGCGCAAGCTTCAATAATTGCATTCTCGGCCTTCTCCCAATTTTCGTCCGATCCAATGTATTTCTCCTTGTTATTCGGGTCACGCAACGAAATCTGTGCAGCATAATCTTTAAAATCAAGGGCTTTAAAGATGATAAAGATGATATCAATTACTTTCAGGAATTCCTCTTTGAGCTGATCGGGACGGCAGAAGATATGTGCATCATCCTGTGTAAAGCTCCGGACGCGTGTAAGTCCGTGCAACTCACCACTCTGTTCGTAACGATAAACGGTCCCAAATTCGGCCATGCGCACCGGCAAATCTTTGTAGGAACGTGGTTTAAACTTGAAGATCTCGCAATGGTGAGGACAGTTCATCGGTTTCAGCATGTACTCCTCCCCTTCGTTGGGAGTGCGGATAGGCTGGAATGAATCCTTGCCGTATTTCTGAAAGTGTCCTGATGTCTTATAAAGACCAACATCACCAATATGTGGCGTAATCACCTGCTCATATCCGAATTTCTTCTGTACTTTCTTTAGAAATTTCTCAAGCTGTTCGCGCAAGATTGTTCCTTTCGGTAACCAAAGCGGTAATCCCAAACCAACTGCAGCCGAAAAAGTGAATAATTCCATCTCTTTCCCGATCTTGCGGTGATCTCTTTTCTTTGCTTCTTCAAGTAAAACAAGGTACTCTTCGAGTAATTTTTGTTTTGGGAAAGTAATTCCGTAAACCCTCGTAAGCATTTTGTTCTTCTCATTCCCGCGCCAGTAGGCACCGGCTATGCTGGTCAGTTTAATTGCTTTGATAAAACCCATGTTGGGTAAGTGAGGCCCGCGGCATAGATCCGTAAAATTACCCTGGTGATACGTGGTTATCGTACCATCCTGAAGATCTGTGATTAACTCAATCTTATACGGGTCACCTTTATCGGTAAAAAGCTTCAATGCATCGGCTTTGGAAATCTCGCTTCTGGTGATTTCTTCTTTTGTTCTGGCCAATTCAAGCATTTTTTGCTCAATACCAGCCAGGTCTTTATCACTCAATACCTTCCCTTCCGGGAGATCAATATCGTAATAGAACCCATTATCAACTGTAGGTCCGATTCCAAACTTAGTTCCGGGGAAAGACGATTCGATGGCCTCCGCCATAAGATGTGCAGACGAATGCCAAAATGTTGTGCGCCCTTCGAGGTCATCCCACAGGTGAAGTTTAATTGTAGCATCGGTATCAATCGCGCGGGTAAGATCCCTTATCTCGCCATTGACAGAAATCGAGAGTACCTCTTTTGCCAGACGGCTGCTGATTGCTTCCGCAATTTCAAGGCCCGTGACCCCTTTATCAAATTCCTTTACAGAGTTATCCGGAAGTGTAATTTTTATCATGCACTTGTTTTTTATCGAGGTGCAAAATTAGTTAATCTCCGCTTGTTCTTCAAAAATATCTGCAAGTTTAATCAATGTATTTTCAGACTTCACCTATAAAATTTAGTATGGCTCCCCATTTTTTAATATTTTTGAGCTGGAAAAACAGATTTTAAACCTCAATTATGCGCAGAATTATTTCAGTTTTGTTTTTAATTTCAGCATGTTACGCCACACTTGAGGCGCAACAAATTACGCTGGACGAACTTTTTGTCAAAAGGACTTTTCAGCAATCAACGGTTGTTGGATTAGCCTCAACCAATGACGGATTAAATTATACGACGCTTGAAAACAATGGTCAGCAAATTGTGAAGTACAGTTATAAAACAGGCGAAAAGGTCAGCTTGCTGCTCGATATTCAAGCCCTTAAAAATGATTCGCTTAAATCAATCAGGGAATATTCTTTCAGCGCTGACGAGTCGAAAGTATTGCTAATGACGGACCGGCAACAAATTTACCGGAGGTCATTTACCGCTGTTTATTTTGTCTATAACTTCGTAACGAAAGAACTTTCAAGACTTTCGACTGACCGGCAACAGCTGGCAACTTTTTCACCTGACGGCGAACGGATTGCATTTGTCAGGAAAAACAATCTTTTTATAAAAAGCCTCCGGTTTGGCACCGAGCGCCAGATTTCAACCGACGGTGAATTCAATAAGATCATCAACGGTTCTCCGGATTGGGTGTATGAAGAGGAGTTTGAATTCAACCGGGCATTCGAATGGTCGCCCGACAGCAAACAGGTGGCTTACATCAAATTTAACGAGGAGGCGGTTCCCACTTACGGATTCCCCATGTACAAAGGATTAAATCCGATTCATCCCGAAAACAGTGTGTATCCGGGGGAATACCGTTTCAAATATCCAAAGGCCGGCGAAAAAAATTCAATTGTAAGTGTTTGGGTTTACGACATTAAAGCCGGACAGAATATCAAAATGGACTCAGGCACCGAAACCGATATCTATATCCCGCGTATCCGTTGGAACTATAGCGGAAAAAATCTCGGTATTCTGAAAATGAACCGGTTGCAAAACAAATTGGAGTTGCTGTTTGCCAATTCATATACCGGTGACACCCGTTTAATCTTTACCGAAAAAAACAAAAGGTATATTGAGACCGATTTCCTCGATAATCTCCAGTTTTTGCCTGATGACAAAACCTTTGTTACCCTGAGCGAACAGGATGGCTATAAACATCTCTATCTTTACGATGCGGGCGGCGTGAAAATCCGTCAACTCACAACCGGGAAATTCGATGTGCTCCAGTATTATGGGTTCGATCCTGTCAGTAAGATGTTTTATTATCAGGCCGCAGCTGTATCGCCAATGCAGCGCGAAGTTTACGGGGTTAGTATCGATTTAAAGAAAAAGATTCTACTCTCCACGCAAAAAGGGACCAACGATGCTGATTTCAGCACCGGGTTTAAATACTATATCAACCAATATTCAAACCTGAAAACACCACTGCTGGTCACGCTTCACGAAATTTCGGGCAAACAGATCAGGGTGCTTGAGGATAATAAAGAGTTGAATTCACTTGTCGCTGAAAGAAAAGTCCCGCAAAAGGAGTTTTTCACCTTTAAAAATTCAGAAGGGTTGGAACTGAACGGATGGATGATTAAACCATTAAATTTTAATCAAAGCACTAAATATCCTGTTCTGATGACTCAGTACAGCGGGCCAAACTCACAGGAAGTTCTTGACAATTTCAAGATTGGCTGGGATAATTATCTCGCAGAGAATGGTTACCTGGTTGTATGTGTTGACCCAAGAGGTACAGGTGCCCGGGGTGAGGATTTCCGCAAATGTACTTATGGCCAGTTAGGAAAGTACGAATCTGACGATCAGGTTCAGGCAGCCAAATATCTTGCCAGTCTTCCCTACGTGGATGGAAAAAACATTGCCATCTGGGGATGGAGTTACGGTGGATTTATGTCGGCGATGTGTCTTGCAAAAGGTGGCGAAGTTTTCAAAGCGGGAATTTCTGTTGCTCCTGTGACCAATCAACGTTACTACGATACCGTTTACAGCGAACGCTACATGGGTTTACCAAGCCAGAATCCAGAGGGTTATGACGAAAACTCTCCCATCACGCTTGCCAAAGGGATCAAAGGAAAATTGCTGCTTGTTCATGGTACCGCCGATGACAATGTTCATTTTCAAAACTCGCTCGAATTTGCCGAAGCAATGGTACAGGCCGGAGTCCAGTTCCAGATGATGTCGTATGTCAACCGAAACCACAACCTCAGAGGAGGAAACACTACGATGCACCTTTATACCATGTTTGACAATTTTTTAAAGGATAATCTGAAGTAAGACTTTTCACGGATTAGGATAAAATGGGGCGAAAGCGAAAAGAAGATAAAGATGAGATTGGCTGATTTTATCACTCATCTATTATTGAATCAATACATTACCGGTGATGAATATAAGTTCTGAAAAAATTACTCAAATCGTTTGGGGAATCTGAAATTCAGCCTATATTTGCAACCTCCAAGCCCAGATGGTGAAATTGGTAGACACGCTAGTTTCAGGGACTAGTGACCGCAAG
>JANYLE010000473.1 GCA_025363795.1 Mariniphaga sp.
TTGACGGTGAGTTTGCTTATGGTTACCTGAAAAGCGAAAATGGCGTACACCGGCTTGTCCGGATTTCCCCGTTTAATGCTCAGGGGAAAAGACAAACTTCCTTTACTTCGGTATTTGTTGCACCGCTCGTAGATGATACCATTGTCATTGATGTGAATCCTGGTGATATTTCGTGGGATACCTTCCGTTCTGGTGGGGCCGGAGGTCAGAATGTCAACAAGGTAGAAACCGGGGTGCGACTTAAACACGCGCCATCAGGTATTATCATCGAAAATACAGAATCACGTTCTCAGCTTCAGAATAAGGAGAACGCCATTCGATTGCTTAAATCGCAACTTTATGCATTGGAGCTTCAGCGACGTCATGAAGCGACAACCAAGATTGAAGCAGGAAAGAAAAAAATTGAGTGGGGATCGCAGATCCGCTCGTACACAATGCAACCCTATAAGCTTGTGAAAGATGTCCGCACCGGTTTCGAAACAGGGAATGTTCAGGCTGTGATGGATGGTGATATAGATGGTTTTATAAAGGCTTACCTGATGGAATTTTCCGAAGGTGAGAATTGATTTAAGATATTGATGAATAAAACGGTGGTTTCAAATATGAAGCCACCGTTTTTATTTGGTTCAAGTCTATACCTTTCTCTTCCAATTTTCGGTTCAACCAATTTAATAACCAAAGCTGTATTTGCTTTCCTAAATACCAATAGGCTAAACCTTCCTTTTATTGTCCACCCTATTTCCCCAATTGGGTCAGCTCTTAAAACAATATTTCATTTTGCACGTTTATTAGTTCAGTCTTTGGGTTTTGACCCTCGAAGTAAAATGCCATTTTCATTAATAACTTAATCCTCCGCCATGGAAAATAACAATGATGAGAAGATTTATTACCCTTCGCAAGCAGTAATCGAACAGGCAAATGTCAAGGAATATGAGAAATTGTATGCCTGGTCAATCGAAAACCCCGAACTTTTCTGGGCCGAACAGGCTGAGAAGCTTTCCTGGTATAAAAAATGGGATAAAGTGTTGGATAAAAGTACTCCTCCGTTTTTTAAATGGTTCGAGGGGGGGAGGACAAATATTATTCTCAACGCTATCGACCGGCATCTCGAAAATGCCAACCGGAATAAACTTGCGTTAATCTGGGAAGGGGAACCCGGAGATGTAAAGACTTTCTCTTACCATGCCCTCAACCGCGAAGTCTGCCAGTTTGCCAATATTCTGAAAAGCATGGGGGCTAAAAAAGGGGAGGTAATCACCATTTATATGCCACAGATTCCGGAGCAAATCATAGCTATGCTCGCCTGTTCAAAAATAGGTGCAGTTCATAGCGTTGTTTACGGAGGTTTTAGTCACGAAGCGCTTGCTGACAGGATTAACGATGCTAACAGCCGAATTGTTATTACTGCCGATGGCGGATACCGTCGCGGTAAAGTTGTTGAAATGAAAAGCGTGGTGAATAAAGCGATGGAATTGTCTCCGACTATGGAAATCTGCATCACGGTGAAGCGAACCGGCGTTGAGGTTTATATGGAAAGCGGGCGAGATTATTGGCTGCACGAATTGAAAGCACTTCCGATTGCTGCCAATAAGTGCGAAACCGAGCAGATGGAATCGTCTGATATGCTATTTCTACTCTATACTTCCGGTTCTACTGGAAAACCTAAAGCATTGGTTCACACGCACGGTGGATTTAGTGTTTACACTTCAACCACCCATCGGATGGTATTCGATATTAAACCCGATGACCGCTATTGGTGTGCGGCAGATCCGGGTTGGATCACAGGCCATAGCTATATTGTATATGGTCCTTTGATGAACGGCGCAACTATCATGCTTTATGAAGGCGCTCCGACCTATCCTTATCCGGACAGGTGGTGGAAAATGGTAGAGAAATACGGCATCAACATCCTGTATACTTCACCAACTGCAATCCGAAGTTTAATGCGTTTTGGCGATTCGTGGCCGAATCGTAATGATATAAGTTCTTTGCGTTTGCTCGGGTCGGTCGGTGAACCTATAAGTCCCGAGGCCTGGCGGTGGTTTTATAAAATCGTTGGTCGTGAGAAATGTCCAATTATTGATACCTGGTGGCAAACTGAAACTGGCGGTTTTATGATTACCCCTTTGCCGATAACTCCGTTAAAGCCGGGTTCTGCCACAAAACCATTTTTTGGCAATGTCATTGCTGTGGTTGATGATAAGGGCGATGATGTTAAAAATGGGGAAGAGGGAACCCTTGTTATCAAAACACCCTGGCCAGGAATGACGGCCGGTATCTTCCGTGATCCGCAAAGATTTATAGATACCTATTGGAAAAAATACGAGAAGCAGGGATGGTACCTAACAGGCGATTCGGCCAAAATAGATGAAGATGGTTACTTTAGGATTATTGGTCGTACCGATGATGTAATCAAAGTAAGCGGATATCGTTTGGGGACGGCCGAAATTGAAAGCGTTATGGCTGGTCATCCTGCAATTGCCGAAGCGGCTGCCATAGCACTTCCGCACAATCTGAAAGGAAACAGTATCCATATTGTTGCTGTTTTGCGCATGGGATATACTGCAAGTAAAGAACTTGAACACGAAATGATTTTGCACATGGTCGAACATCTTGGACCGATTGCCCGACCCGAGGAGATTACTTTTACCGATCAGTTACCCAAAACCCGGAGTGGTAAAATAATGCGCCGTGTGCTAAAAGCCAGAGCATTAGGTTTGCCTGAAGGTGATCTGAGTACTTTGGAAGAGTGAGATTTAGGCTGTGAGGCTGCAGACTTTTAGGCTGTAGGTTTTTTAGGCTGTAGGCTGAAGACCTTTAGTCTTTAGGAAAATAGGTTTCGTTTTTGTATCGATTATTTCTAATATTTTCCTAAAGCCCATAGCCTAAAGCCTAAAGTCTATAACCTCAATCCCTGAGTAATCATTAACTTTGGCGAACATTGTTTGTCGTTGCTAAATGTTAATCCGTTACTGATTCTATGTCTTCTCCTTCCACCCGTACCATCTGGGATATTGCCTGGCCAATCATGTTGAGTCTGCTGGCTCAGAATGTTGTAAATGTTACTGATACTGCTTTTTTAGGTCGGGTAGGGGAGATTGAACTTGGGGC
>JANYLE010000091.1 GCA_025363795.1 Mariniphaga sp.
CGACTGCTTCGAGAGTAATTCAAGCACGTACATCCTGATCGGATGTCCCATTGCCTTGGCATAGCGTGCCGTTTTCTCCTGCTGTTCGGTGATGATTTTCTTTTCTATTGTCATTGTTCGTAATATTGCGAACAAAGCTAATGCAAATCTTCCGGTAATCAATAACTATTCAGAAAATAATTTTCCGGTGAAGGGATATTTAAACTGGAAGGGGAGAGATTCCTTCAGCTCAACAAGATTGAATTTTCAGAAGGTAATTCTGCGTTTTACTGTTTGCTTCGCTCCAATTCGCGTAATGTGTCGAGCTTTTTCTTTTGCAGAAAGCTCTGGATATCTCCGAGATGCTCTTTGATCTGCTGGTTCCCGAATTCATAAACCTTTGAAACCAATCCTGAAAGGAAGTCGCGGTCATGCGAAACCAGGATCAGGGTTCCGTCGAAATCCTGGAGTGCACTTTTCAGGATGTCTTTGGTTTTCATATCCAAATGGTTTGTGGGCTCATCGAGAATCAAAAGGTTGACCGGTTCGAGCAGCAGTTTAATCATGGCAAGCCGTGTCCGTTCTCCGCCGGAAAGTACCTTGACCTTTTTGGTCATATTATCACCGCCGAACATAAAAGCGCCCAGGATATCCCTGATTTTTGTCCGGACATCACCTTTGGCAACATCATCAATGGTTTGAAATACGGTGATTTCTTCATCAAGCAGTGAGGCCTGGTTTTGCGCAAAGTAACCAATCTTGGTATTGTGACCCAGCGTAAGTTTACCTTCATATTCTATTTCATTCATCAATCCTTTGACCAGCGTCGATTTTCCTTCGCCGTTTTTTCCGACAAAGGCGACTCTTTCGCCACGCTGGATGGTGAGTGACACATTTTTGAAAACAAGGTGCTCGTCATACTTCTTTGTCATATCTTCAAGTATGACGGGATAATTACCCGATCGGGGAGAAGGGGGAAATTTCAGCCGCAATGCAGAGTTATCTTCTTCGTCAATCTCTACAATTGTAAGCTTTTCAAGCATTTTGACGCGCGACTGAACCTGGTTGGTCTTGGAATAAGTTCCTTTAAACCGGTCGATGAAATCCTGATTGTCGCCGATCATCCTTTGCTGCTCATCGAACTGTTTCAATTGCTGTTCGCGACGTTCCTGTCGTAACGTGAGGTATTGCGAATAATTGACTTTGTAATCGTAGATGCGTCCCATGGTTACTTCGATGGTCCGTGTTGTAATATTATCAACAAATGTCCGGTCATGCGAAATAATGATAACCGCTTTTGCACTGTTGATCAGGAACTCTTCGAGCCATTGAATCGACTCAATATCCATATGGTTTGTTGGCTCATCCAGTAAGATCAGGTCAGGTTTCTGGAGCAGAATCTTTGCAAGTTCGATTCTCATTCGCCAGCCGCCGCTGAATTCGCTGGTTGGCCGGTTGAAATCTTCTCTTTTAAATCCCAGACCCAATAAAATTTTCTCCACTTCAGCATCATAATTGATCTCTTCGATGGCGTAGAATTTCTCGCTTAAGGTTGCGACCTGCTCTATTAAAGCGTAATAGCTTTCCGATTCATAGTCGGTCCGGGTTGATAATTCAAGGTTGAGAGCTTCGATTTCGCGTTCCATTTCCAGTATTCTGGCAAAAGCCTGGGCGGCTTCTTCGAAAACAGTGCGGTTATCGTCAGTCATTAAATGCTGAGGAAGATAGGCAATGACTGCATCTTTTGGCGCGGATATCTTTCCGGATGAGGTCGTGCGAACACCAGCGATGATTTTAAGCAAGGTTGATTTTCCTGCACCGTTTTTACCCATGAGGGCAATACGATCTTTATCGTTGATTACGAATGAGATATCTTTAAAAAGAGTAGTTCCGCCAAATTCTACGGTAAGTCCGTCAACTGAGATCATATTTGATTTTTATTAAGCCGCAAATATAGTACATTACTGAAAAGGTTAAAGGCTAAAGGAGAAAGGTTAAAGTTATGCGATAAAACGCGCGATATTTATTACATTGTCAGCATTATAAATAACAAACAGTTCAATTTTTTAAACCCTACAAATGAATCGCTTAACAGTTTATTCTTCATTTCGTTTATTACTTTCTTCCATTTTACTGGCAGGATTTCTTGCGTCGTGTAACGTGAGCCGGAAGTATACTGCCGAGGCTACTAAAAACTGGGAAAAGGATATTCTCAAATTTGAACAACAGGATAAAAGTGAGAAAGATCCGGCAAATGCAATTCTTTTTGCGGGTAGTTCAAGTATCAGATTGTGGTCAACATTAAAGGAGGATGTTGCGCCTTATCCTGTGATTCAACGCGGATTTGGAGGTTCGAAATTTTCAGACATGGCTGTTTATGCCAAACGTATCATTTATCCTCACCAGTTCAAAGCGCTTGTGATTTTCGAGGCTAATGATATTACAGGAAGTAAAACTGATAAAACGCCTGCGGAGGTTGTTAAACTGTTCCGTGATATTGTGAAGACCGTCAGAAAAAAATATGCTGATCAACCTATCTTCTTATTCGAAATTACTCCGACCAAAAGCAGATGGGCAGTTTGGCCAACTGTGAAGCAGACAAATCAATTGCTGAAGGAAACCTGCAGTAAATTGCACAATACCTATTTTATAGAGACAGCTTCGGCTTATTTGAATAAAGATGGTGAACCACGGAATGAGCTTTTTATCAAAGATATGCTTCATCAGAATCACGAAGGTTATATTATTTGGGGAGATCTCGCGAAGAAAAAACTGGACGAAGTGCTGACGCGAAAAGTCAAACCGTAAAATATCTACAAGGAAAAAGGCTACATTTGTATTAGCATAAAAAATTTAACAACTAAAATATTTTTGGATGAATACCTGGTTTGAATGCACTGCAAAATACATCAAGATGGACGAAAATGGTCACGAAAAAAAGGCCAGTGAAACTTACATGCTTGATGCCATCTCGTTTACCGAAGCTGAAAGTCGGATTTATAAAGAACTTCAGACAATGGTGAGCGGGGAATTTATGGTGAGTAAAATTTCAAAAACACGCATTTCTGAAATTATACCTTCGGACAACGGTGACCGCTGGTACAAGGCAAAAGTGGCATTTATCACAGTCGACGAAGAGAGTGGCAAAGAAAAAAGGACTTCCCAGTTAGTTTTGGTTTTTTCGGACAACATTAAAGCGGCCTACGATCAGATTATTGAGGCGATGCAAGGGATGATGGCCGACTTCGAAATCAGTGGAATCAATGAAAGTACAATCCTTGATGTTTTTCCTTACTCAGCTGCCGAAAAAAGTGATTTACCTCCGCATTTAAAGCCAGTTGACTCATTTTTAGCAACGTCTGATTTTCAGGAAGAGCCACCGTTCGATGACGATCCTACAGATATGGAATTGAACGACGATCTTGATCCTATTGAAGAGGATTAGTTGTTGTGGAAGTGGGGAAAGACTTTAAATTTTTATAAACATTCATTAAGGCAAATAACTCATAGAATGGGCTTTTGCCTTAATTTTATGCCTTTTTTAGTTTGAGGCAAATAGGGCAGAGCCCTTTAATCGAAAATTGGTAATCGTCCAACCGAAAGTTGTTCAGACTAATATCGGGCATTATCGTTTTGTTCAAGGCAAAATCATAAATTTTACCGCAATCGTTGCATTTAAAATGCCCGTGTAATGAAGTGTCTGCATCGTAGCGAAGTTCATTACTATCGATATTCAGTGCCCGTGCAATTCCTTCCTGAACGAATAAGTTTAAAGTATTGTACACGGTTGTTTTTGATAGTCCGGCAATTTCACTGGACAAGTCGGCATAGATCATTTCAGCAGTTGCATGATTTCGTTTTGAAATCAGGTAACTCATGATTTTAATTCTTTTTCTCACTGGGCTGATCCCGTTTTCTGAAAGGTAGTCTCTGATTTTGGTCTCTTGCATGGCTGTCTTAAAATGACAAATATAAAACATAAATTTCGAATGAACAATGTTGTAATGATATATGTTATTATCTGATAAACACTGGTACTTTCGAATTTATTGAGATGATTCAATGGTATTTGAATCTTCTGATTTTTACAAATAATTCACTGTTCTGGTTTTAATTAATCTAAATGTTTTATTTTTATTAAAATTTTAAAGTTAATATTATGAGCACACTAGTTGGAAAAAAAGCTCCTTCGTTTAAAGCAAATGCCGTAATCAATGGCAAAGATATTGTAGAGAATTATTCTCTTGATCAGTTTATTGGTGAGAAATATGTAGTGTTTTTCTTTTATCCACTCGATTTTACATTTGTTTGTCCTACGGAGCTTCTTGCTTTTCAGGAAAAACTTGCCGAGTTTGAAAAGCGCAATACTGCAGTTGTAGGCTGTTCTGTTGATTCTCAGTTCTCGCATTGGGCCTGGTTGAACACCGAAAAGAAACATGGTGGAATCAATAGTGTGACGTATCCGATTGTTGCGGATATCTCGAAGACAATTTCAGAGAATTACGGAGTTCTTGCCGGCGAATATGATATTGATGAAGAGGGTCAGTCTGTATTTGTTGGTGAACCGGTTGCTTACCGTGGTCTGTTCCTGATCGATAAAAAGGGTGTAGTACGTCATCAACTTGTAAATGACTTACCACTTGGCCGCAATGTTGATGAAGCGTTGCGTATGGTTGATGCGCTGACACATTTTGAAGAGTACGGCGAAGTTTGTCCGGCAAACTGGCAAGAAGGAAAAGATGCAATGAAAGCTTCTTCTGATGGTGTAGCAGATTATCTTTCGAAACATTAATTGCTGCTATCTTTCAGATAATTAATAATAAAAACTCATAGAAAAACTCAAAGAAAATGAAAATTAACCGTTACGAGGACATTTCACAGATTGAACGTGAGGCAAAGCGCGATTTCATCGATCGTCATTCAGCTTTTATTCATAGTGACAGTAAAGCAATTAAAGGTGAGAAGTTTAAGGTGAAAGTTAAAATTGGCGAAGCCTACTTTCATCCTGATGATTTTGAACATTATATCAGCTGGATTCAATTATGGGACGGCGAAAGGATGCTTGCTAAAACTTCATTTTTAGCCGGTGCCATGGGTAGTGCGCCAAGTCAGGTTGAGGTCGATTTTTATGTCGTCCCTACTAAAACAATGAAACTTACCGCGCTTACCTATTGTACCAAGCATGGTTTGTGGCAAAGTGATGAGAAAACTGTTGAGGTTGACAGCTAATTTTGAATGATTAGATTGTGAAGGGATTTTCTGTAATGACAGATTTCTTCATTCGTCTATTTTTCGAATTTATGGTTCGCAAAGTTCATATATTTATAATTAAAGCTCTTTTTTGTAACAGATACAAAAAGTTTAACGTTAATTAACGTTGATTAGTTGATTTCAAAGGTTTCCTGATGTATATTTGTATCGTTGCTGAAGAGCAGGTTTTTTCATAGGATTTAGGTTAGTTAGGTTAGGTTAGAAGAGGGCGTCACTCGATGCCCTCTTCTTACGTTTATGAAATTCTGCTATATATTATTGGATTGTAATGATTTAATGATATATGTGAATCGAAAAGCCTTTGGTTTGATTAATCCTGAACCGTATCCCGAGACTTTCTACTCAAATAAACCTTCTTCTCTCACGATCATTACAATGGCTGAATGGGAGAGAATAATGTATTTTTCACCTTTGAATTCTACTTCAAATCCGGATTTCCCCAGGTAAACTGCCAGGTCTCCGGTTTTAGCCTGTAATGGGATATATTTTACTACTTCCTGATTTTCTTTCCATGTCTCGACATCATCCGTCATGGACGGAATTGGGAATCCGGGTCCCACTTTAATCACATAACCTGCCTGAATATTTTCTTTTTCAATGGCTGCAGGGGGAAGGTACAAACCAGATGTGGTCTGAAGATTTGGATTCTTTGGTTTAACAAGTACCTTGTCTCCAATCATGATGATCTTTTCAAGATCTTTTTCATCAAGATTTAATGCCATAACTAATTTTCTATAAATATATTTAATTGTGATTAACCATCACAGTACAAAAATAACCTGAAATTGAGTCAGATGTAGCCTTCCTTACTATTTAATTAATTTGAAACCTGGTTTTAAGGCTTTAATAGTCTGATGCAATGAAATCAAACAGGCAAAACAAGTTGAAATGAATACTGTATTGGATCAATAGAGAAACTTCAATAGGTGGCTGCCGATTTCCATTGTATGTGAATCGGAAAACATTAAATTTGGAGGTGGTAAATAGTAATTTCAATTTTCAGAGAATAATCCGGATCAATGAAAATCTAAATTTGGAAAAATAGAATTTGTTCTTCATTGTTCCTGAAAATATGATTATTAAACAACGCTTTTAGCCTCCCGTATATAGTTCAGGCGTGGCAATATTGAAGTAACCTAATATATGAAGAGAATCTATTTTCTGCTGATTTTTCTAACAGCATGTACCAATGCTTTTTCGCAGCAAACGGCGCTTACCCTTCAGGCGGAAAGGATCTCGCAGCGTGAGAATCAAACATGGGCTTCCGGTAATAGGGAAACGCTTTATTCTCCAACGAGTGCCTGCATTCATAAGCTGGAAATCCCGGAATTAAAACCAAACGATTATGTTGTAAGTCACACTGGTTATTGTCTTTCCTACAATGAGAACAATGAGCAAGCAAACTGGGTCGCCTACGAATTGACGGATGAAGAAACAAAGTCAATAGTTAAAAGGGCGAATAAATTCATGATAGACCCCAAAGTTATAACTGGGACCGCAAATGATAATGACTATGCAAGAAGTGGTTACGATAAGGGGCATTTAGCGCCTGCAGGAGATATGGGTTGGTCGGCAAAGACCATGACAGAATCTTTTTATTATAGCAATATGTCTCCGCAGGATCCTGGCTTTAATAGAGGCATCTGGAAACGGATAGAGGAATTAGTGCGAAGTTGGGCAATTCAATATAAATCTGTTTATGTGGTTACCGGACCGGTTTTGACCGACGGTCTTCAGACAATAGGCCCTGATAAAGTGTCTGTTCCAAAATATTTTTATAAAGTAATTCTTGATTATAATTCATCGGATATTAAAGGGATTGGATTTATTGTTCCGAATAAAGGATCAAAAGAGCCAATACAACGTTATGCTGTATGTATAGACGATGTTGAAAAGATAACAGGAATTGACTTTTTTCCACTTTTGCCTGATGAACAGGAAAATGCTGTTGAGCGGAAAGTTGATATGAAGGCCTGGATATGGAAAAGTTCTTCAACGAATTTCAATAGGAACAAATCAAATGAAACGGAAAAAAATTCTGCAATGGTTCAGTGTTCGGGGAAAACAAAGAAGGGGACCCGATGTAAGAACAGGACAAATAACATAAGTGGACGATGCTACCTGCATTTAAATAGGTGAAAGAATTTCTTCCTTCAACATTTAAAAAGATAAACGATTAGTAATTAAAACAATCAAAAGTCATGAATTGATGAAGCTATCTGTTTGGATAAACTCCATCTGTCAGCTAAAAGGAAAAGAGTTGCTATTTTAAAAGTGACTGAATTTATTTGATAATTTTTCCAGATAAAAATATTTTGCAAAAAGAGGACTAAAGGAGTAGTTTATAGTGTTTGTTATCAAATTGATAACAATCTGTATTGAAAATGATAAAATAAAACTATTGAACCTAACTTAAATATATTTGTTTGTCTTTTTAGTTGGATTCATATACTGAATCCATGCTGTTTGAATTTCGGGATAAATTAAAATCGAATGACTGATAAAATATACTTACCGGCAGATTATATACCAGTGCTGATTCAATCGCTGGTTGCCTTTGGATTTGTTGCAGTAACCATGTTTGCGACTCACTTTATTTCAAGTAAACGCAAAAGAATCAGAACCTTGCGAAAAGATGAAAATTTTGAGTGTGGTATTGATATTCAGGGAAATGCCAGATTTCCTTTCTCAGTTAAATATTTTCTGGTAGCTATTTTATTTGTTCTATTCGATGTAGAGATCATATTCTTCTATCCGTGGGCCATCAATTTTCTGGAGATGGGATGGTTTGAATTTTTTGAAATGCTGATGTTCATTGCTTTGTTCCTTTTTGGATTTTATTACATCCTTGCAAAAGGAGCTTTGGAATGGAATAAAGATGAGTAATTAATTGTAAATCTGAGATAAGATGCCACTATATACACAAGTAGAACCTCCTGAAGGATATTCTGCACCCGGATTTTTTGCTACAACCTTGGATCAAGTTGTAGGATTGGCCAGAAAGAATTCGATTTGGCCGCTCCCATTTGCGACATCGTGCTGCGGAATTGAGTTTATGGCAACTATGGGCGCCAATTATGATTTAGGAAGATTCGGATCCGAAAGATTGAGCTTCTCTCCCCGCCAGGCTGATTTGCTGATGGTGATGGGAACAATTGCTAAAAAAATGGGACCTATTGTTCATCAGGTCTACGAACAAATGGCCGAACCACGTTGGGTAATTGCCGTTGGCGCCTGTGCCTCCAGCGGTGGTATATTTGATACTTACAGTGTTTTGCAAGGGATTGATAAAGTGGTACCGGTGGATGTTTATGTGCCGGGTTGTCCTCCTCGCCCGGAGCAAATCATTGATGGTTTTATGAAAATACAGGAGTTGGTAGGAAATGAATCCCTTCGCAGAAGATACTCACCCGAATACCGGTCACTTCTTGAAAAATATGGAATAAAATAAAAATGGAGCAGACTTTGATTCAAAATAGCCTAAAGGAGAAATTCTCCGACGAAATACTTTCGATAGATGAAGCTTCAGATATACTTACTGTTACGGTCAATAAAAACTGTATCAGAGACATTATTCTATTTTTGAAAGACGAACTTGGGTTTGGCTTTTTGACCGATTTGTGTGGGGTGCATTATCCTGATAAGGAATTACAACTTGGCGTGGTTTACCATTTGCATGACCTGACACATAATCAAAGAATCAGGATCAAAACTTTCACCACTTTGGAACAGCCGGAGATTGCAAGTGTCCATGATATCTTCTCTTCAGCTAACTGGATGGAGCGTGAAACCTACGACTTCTATGGAGTTGTTTTTACTGGTCATCCAAAATTAATCAGGATATTGAACGTCGAATACCTCGATTACTTTCCGATGCGCAAAGAGTACCCGCTGGAAGACTCAACCCGAACAGACAAAGACGATCGCTTTTTCGGA
The DNA here is from genome assembly GCA_025363795.1 of Mariniphaga sp. Classification (GTDB taxonomy): domain Bacteria; phylum Bacteroidota; class Bacteroidia; order Bacteroidales; family Prolixibacteraceae; genus JAAFHB01. The sequence continues at coordinate 9,187 of JANYLE010000091.1, forward strand.
CGATAAAACAAAAATATGGAACCGCTGGAAAGAGAACATATACTTATACGACCTGAGGATTTTGATAAAAACTTCAGTACACTAAACCTTGGGCCGACCCATCCGGCTACCCATGGCATTTTTCAAAATATATTGACGATGCATGGGGAGACGATAATTGATGCCGAACAAACAATCGGTTACATTCATCGCGCATTCGAGAAAATTGCTGAACGACGTCCTTTTTACCAGATTACAACATTAACTGATCGGCTTAACTATTGCTCGTCGCCAATTAATAATATTGGCTGGCATTTGACCGTTGAGAAATTATTGGGAGTTAAAACATCTAAGCGCATTGATTATATGCGCATTGTAATCATGGAGCTGGCAAGGATAACCGATCACCTGATCTGTAATAGTGTTATCGGGGTCGATAGTGGCGCCTTAACTGGTTTTATCTACCTTTTCCAGGAAAGAGAAAAGGTTTATGAAATTTACGAAGAGATTTGTGGTGCTCGTCTTACCACTAATCTTGGACGGATCGGCGGTTTTGAACGGGATTTCACACCGGATGTCATCCGAAAGATTAAAGAGTTTTTGGAAAATTTACCTAAGGTTCTCCGACAGTTTGAAAACTTACTGCTTCGAAACAGGATATTCATGGATCGTACGATTGATGTCGGTGGCATTTCTGCCGAACGTGCACTGAATTATGGCTTTACCGGGCCAAACCTTCGCGCTGCCGGTGTCGATTATGATGTTCGGGTAATGAATCCTTATTCTTCTTACGATGATTTTGACTTTACCATCCCAATCGGAACGAATGGTGATACCTACGACCGGTTTTGTGTTCGTCAGGAAGAGATGTGGCAAAGTATAAAGCTCGTGAAGAATGCGCTTGAAAATTTACCGGAAGGCAATTTTCATGAAGATGTACCTGAATTTTATTTGCCACCCAAAGAAGAGGTTTACAGTAAAATGGAGTCGTTGATCTGGCATTTTAAGATTGTAATGGGGGAAATGGAAGTACCTGTCGGTGAAGTGTATCACTCGGTCGAAGGCGGCAATGGCGAACTTGGTTTTTATTTGGTAAGTGATGGGGGAAGAACACCTTTCCGCTTACATTTCAGGCGGCCGGGTTTTATTTATTACCAGGCTTACCCAGAAATGATCAAAGGTTCGGTTTTGTCCGATGCCATTCTGACTATGAGCAGTATGAATGTAATTGCAGGTGAATTAGACGCTTAATAAAAATAATATGCTCGAAAAGAAGATCATACATCCATTACATCAAAAACAAAATATTGAAATTTGTTTTTCTGAAGCTATTCTTGAAAAAGTTCATAAAATTATTTCGCGTTATCCTGAAGGGAAGCAAAAATCAGCTTTACTCCCAATTCTGCACATTGCTCAGGAAGAGTTGGGTGGATATTTGAGTGTGGATGTAATGGATTATGTTTCCCGGTTATTGGAAATTGAACCTATTGAAGTTTACGAAGTTGCAACATTTTATTCGCAATATTACCTTGAGCCGACAGGCAAATTTGTGATCGAAACCTGTCGCACGGGTCCGTGTGCCATTTGCGGTGGCGAAGCAATTCAGTCGTACCTTGAAAAGAAATTGGCAATCAAGACTGGTGAATCGACTCCGGACGGGCTTTTTACATTGAAGACTGTAGAATGTCTTGGCGCATGTGGTTCAGCTCCTGTTATGCAAATCAATACCGAGTTTTATGAATTTCTAACACCGGAAAAAATCGATCATATCATTGATACATTAACCCAGAAATCGAAAGAAGATAAGCCCGAAAAATCAAAATGGACAGAAAAATTCTTTTAGAAAATATAAGTATTCCAGGGATTGAATCCTACGAAGTCTATCGGTCAACAGGTGGTTACCTTTCGGTCGAAAAGGCATTGAAGTCGATGACACCTGACGAAGTCACTGAAGAGGTCAAGAAATCCGGGCTACGGGGCAGGGGAGGTGCGGGATTTCCTGCCGGAATGAAGTGGAGCTTTATCGATAAAAAATCGGGATTGCCCCGCTATCTGATTTGTAATGCTGATGAAAGTGAACCAGGTACGTTTAAAGACCGTTACCTGATGGAAAAAATTCCACATCTTTTGATCGAAGGGATGATATGTTCTTGTTATGCATTGGGCGCAAATACCGGATATATTTATGTAAGAGGGGAA
>JANYLE010000092.1 GCA_025363795.1 Mariniphaga sp.
TACTGCGTACATTGAAAGGAACCTCGTGCCAGTCGTAATCGTAATTTTCCAACTTATATTTGTAGGTTATTCCTTCGGGATCTGAAATAGATATGCAATGGTAGTTTATTTCAATATCCTTTAACTTATAGGTCAGACTAACAATATTGTTTTTATTCAGCTCAAAGTTGGATAAACGCTTTTTTATCCCTTTAGGATTCGAGGCAATCAACGATTCCAACTGAACCTGAGGAAGGTAATTTACCGTTTGAATTCGATAAGGAGAAAATTTTATAACTCCTCTTGTCGCCGGTATCCAGATCGAACTGTCAGATGTAATAATTGCACCGTTTTGAACTACTTCTTCACCTGGATAACCATTTTTATAATCGAAATAGGATACAGCCTTTTCATTTTTGTAAAATCTATCGGTGTCAATTGTCCCTACGCCTTTAATCGTTCCAAAATAGATTTTCCCGAAATAGATTTTCAAATCAAATACCGCCTCTACAATTTCATTTGCCAATATGGGTTTACATGATTTATAATCATAAAACATTATTCCGTATCTGGTTGCAATCCAGATATTTCCTCTTGAATCCGAAACGCTGCTATACATTCCTTTTGTATATCCAAACCTGGAGGAATCAGGTGGCAGGATCCTGAGCCCATCGAAAAAAACGGTCATTTCTGCTCCCCCCATCCTATATATACTATTCTTGTCTTTAAAGATATGAAAAATCTGGGGCAAGTTATATTTAAGGTTATCAAACACTTTTATCGAGTCATCAGTTGCAATGACCAGGCTGTTTTCTCCGGCATAGATCATTGTTCTGGCTTCTGTATCCTCGTATATGTACATATATCCTTGCTCAGGAAGATGAGGAACCTTCGAATATCGCTTTCCATCGAATTGAAGAACGCCTTTTGTTGTTGTAAAAAGGAGATTTCCATTCGATTTTTTAATGCTTCCGATAGAGAAAGTATCTGTATTCAGAACGTTTTTGTACGTAACAATCTTTTCGAACTTTTCGTTTTTGTATTTAGTCAAACCATTTCCAAACGAGCTAAACCACAGATTTTTATCATTGTCTTCAATAATTCCGGAAACGCGGTTATCAAGCATATTCGGGATAGAATACTTCTTAAATGCCAAAGAATTTGAGTAATAAAATCCATTTTGGGTGCCAATCCACAATCGGTTCTCTTTGTCGATAAAAAATGTGGTGACTTTATCTTTTTCGGGAGTTTCAAATAGAAGCTCTGTGAAGGTACCCTTTTTACGAAAAGCCTGAGATTTAGTTGTAAAATACCAATAATTGCCATTCCTCTGCAGATCATTTATTTGTTCTTGATCAAAAGAGTCAAGAAAAAACAAATTCCTTCCGAGAATCCGAAACACATTGCCTTTTTGATTAACCGCCAACTCCGATCCAGTCCTTAATGCAGAACCTTTAATTTCAAATTCTACCAATTTACCGTTGTCAGTATACCAGATGTTTCGATCGGAATCTTCAATCCAGATTATGTCGTTTTTATCTATAGAAAACCAGCATGCATTCAGAGCATCGCTTTTTAATGACTCCTCAACCTGAAATTTTTTGCCATCAAAAAATGTAATTCCATGATTGGTGAACATCCAAAGTTTTCCGTTTCTGAAAACCATGTTTCTGCATTTATTGATTTTCATATCATCGTCTTCGAAACGGTATGAATAGACCGAATCGTTGCGAATCATGCCAACCCCATTTTTCAGTAAAGCGAAAATTTCATGGTGTTCTCCTTCAACAAGATAATATACTTCGTGTGAAATCGGAATGGTATAGTTTTTAATCTTTAAACCATCAAACCTGCTTACTCCTCCGTTTGTTGCTACCCAGATATACTTCTTATTATCCTGAATGATATTATTGACGTCTGACTGTATAAGCCCCTCATTAACACTGAAATGTTGGAAGCTGTATTGCTGGGCTTCCAGAAATATTGGATTAACCAGATATACGATGGTTAATAATGAAAGAAGCCCCAATTTCATGGAAAATCTGTTTGGATTTGTATGTAAGGTTAATATTTTCGTCTTCCTCTGACCTGTCTTTGTATTTTCGGAGGTGGTTCTTCGCCTACAATGCGGAAATCAAGCTGTTTCCTGTCGAGATTTGCTCTGGCAATTTCGATTTCAATCACGTCGCCCAGCTGATATTTTTTATGTGTACGACGTCCAATTATGCAATAGTTTTTTTCGTCAAACTCGTAAAAATCATCAGTAAGTTCATGAAGCGGAACCATCCCTTCGCATTTGTTTTCATCAAGTTCAACGTAGACACCCCACTCTTTTACCCCTGATATCACGCCTTTGAACTGTTGACCAATTTTATCAGACATAAACTCAACTTGTTTGTATTTTATTGAAGCCCGCTCTGCATTGGCAGCTCTGTTTTCCATGTCAGATGAATGCTTGCACATTTCTTCGTACTGATCAGCCTGTACAGACCGGCCATCTTCGAGGTACCGTGCTAATAAACGGTGAACCATCATATCGGGATAGCGTCGGATTGGCGAGGTAAAATGGGTATAGTATTCAAAGCCTAAGCCGTAATGGCCGATGTTTCGCGTCGAATATTCGGCTTTTGCCATGGTGCGGATTGCAAGCGTTTCAATCACATTCTGCTCTTTTTTGCCGGCCACATTTTCGATCAATTTATTCATTGATGCGGTAACAGTCTGGGGATTATTCGTCTGAATACCGTAACCAAACCGTTTAATAAAGTGATTAAATGTATCGAGTTTTTCAGGGTCTGGTTTGTCATGAATCCTGTAAACAAAGGTACGTTCCTTCTTTTTTGGTCCTGGTTTGCCAACGAATTCGGCCACTTTTTTATTGGCGAGAAGCATGAATTCTTCAATTAATTTGTTGGAGTCTTTCGATTCTTTAAAAAAGACGCTAAGCGGTTTACCATCTTTATCAATTTCAAATTTGACTTCTACACGATCGAAGCCGATTGATCCTGATTCAAACCGGATCTCCCTCAATTTTTTAGCCAGCCTGTCGAGGGTCAGAATCTCATCCTTTAAATCTCCTTCTCCGGTTTCGATAACCTGCTGAGCCTCTTCGTAAGAGAAACGACGATCGGAATGGATGGTTGTCCTTCCAAACCATTCTTTCTGAACAATGCAATGATCATCCAACTCGAAAACGGCAGAGAAGCATAGTTTATCTTCGTTTGGGCGTAATGAACAAACTCCGTTTGACAATTTCTCTGGTAACATGGGCACGACCCGATCTACGAGATAGACCGAAGTTGCCCTGTTATAAGCCTCGTCTTCGAGTAAAGATTCAGGTTTGACATAGTAGGTGACGTCGGCAATGTGCACTCCGATTTCCCAAAGTCCATTCTCCAGTTTTTGAATAGAAAGGGCATCATCGAAATCTTTGGCATCGGCCGGATCGATAGTAAAAGTCGGTACTTTTCGGAAATCACGCCTGTTTTTAAGCTCATCTTCAGGAATCGCTTCCGGTATTCTATTGGCAGCCTGATCAACAGCTTCAGGATATTTATACGGGAGATCGAATTCCGCAAGAATGGCGTGCATCTCTGTGTTGTTGTTACCAGCATCTCCCAAAACATCAATAATTTCCGCAAAAGGATTACGAGCACGTTCGGGCCAATCCATGATCCGGGCAATTGCTTTCTGTCCATGTTTCGCACCCATGAGTTTGTCTTTTGGAATAAATAGATCAAACGGAGTCTTTTTGTTGGGGACCAAAAAAGCACTGAATTGGGAAATCTCAACAGTTCCAACAAAAGTTGTCTTTGCTCTTTCAAGGATTTCTACTACCTCAGCCTCTGGATTGCTTTTCTTACGTAGTGCATAGAGGCGAACTCTGACTTTATCGCCATCAAGCGCATGATTCATATTTGCTGCCGAAATGGAAACTGGTTCAGTCAGCTCTGAACTGGTCAACTGACCGAATCCCTTTGAATTTATTTCTATAATTCCTGTTGCCGTTCCTCCTTGCGATTTCAGACGATATTTACCCCGTTCTGTCTCTACAAGCGTCTCCGCATCACGCAACTCCTGCAAAACAACATTTACGAGCTGTAATTCCCCGACATCCTTTGCTCCTACGGATGCTCCTATTTGTTTGTAATTGAATGATTGATTGCTGTTTTCGTAATAGACTTCCAGGATTGCCTTTTTAAGCCCCGCTTTGTTGAAACGAAGTGCCTTTTTGAATTTTTTATCTTTAGCCATAGCGCTTTAATTTTATCACTAAAGTAGAGGATATTTTTGATAATCAATTCTATTTGAATTTTCATTTTACTTTTTCTGAAAACAATTGAATAAATTTGTGTGGATATTGGATTAAAACGGGCAATGCAATCAACCTTTAGGAGGACGGTTATAATATTTTTTTTAAACGCCTATTCCTATATGATTTGCAATTGAGCAATGATTCTGCAATATCGGGTTGCATTATGCATCAAAGCTCAAACTTATTGATTCTCGAATGAGCACTGATTACCTGCAACTAGAAGTCAAATGATTATTACAAGGAGATGACCTACTTCGATGATCTTATTTCTCTGTTTTATCCCCGATTGTGTGCGGGGTGTGCTACCTCTCTTGTGAAAGGCGAAGAAGTGTTATGCTTGAATTGTATGGCCGACCTTCCACGAACAAATTATCATCTTAATGATGAAAATCCTGTTTTCCAGATATTTATGGGAAGGGTGAATATCACATTGGCCACTTCATTCTGCCACTTTGATAAAGGTGGACGTGTGCAACATCTTCTGCATGAGTTGAAATATAAAGGGAATAGTGAGGTTGGGCATAAAATGGGGATTTTATTTGGTTATGATCTTATGAAGGATACCTTATTTCAAGATATCGATGCAATTATTCCGGTTCCTCTCCATCCTAAAAAGGAGAAAAAAAGAGGATATAATCAGAGCTATGAGATTTGTAAAGGACTATCAGAATCAATGAACAGACCAATTATAACGGGGAATCTTGTCAGGGCAATTCATACAGCGTCACAAACACGCAAGGGACGATTTGAGCGGTGGGAAAATGTGAGCGGGATATTTAATGTGAATAATAGTGTATCGCTGACTGGAAAACATTTATTATTGGTCGATGATGTGGTAACGACAGGGGCGACACTTGAAGCGTGCTGTGAGCCTTTACTCCAAATCCCTGGAGTAAGGGTAAGTATAGCTACACTGGCAAGTGCCTAAGGCATTAACTATGTGCGCATTTAGATAAGTCTCTTGTTGTACATGATTCATACATTCAATTTTCCTTTATTCCATCTTGAACTATTATACATTGAACTATTGGGATGATTGAGCTGATTAAACAGGTTGTCTCGACAATAATTTCTTTTTGAGGCATTTAATTTATGGAGGCAAAATCCAACTTGATTCTACTTCTGACGCTCTGCGAGCCTGTGAATTAATTCGACAACCCCTTCACCTGCCCCTTTTGCGATTACCTCAACTTTTCGTGGGAGAGACGCTGGAGGATTTGGATCGATTAGATAAAGTGGAGCATTAGCAGGTGCATAATTAATTAAGCCTGCGGCTGGATAAACATTTAATGATGTTCCGATAACGCAAATGTAATCAGCTGATTCAACAATAGGAATAGCTTCAGTCATTGCTGGAACCTCTTCCCCAAACCAAACGATATGGGGTCGTAACTGACTCCCTTTCTCACATTTATCACCCATCTTCATTTCCGGGTTATCTAAAAGATATATCAGCGAAGGATCTAAAGTGCTTCTGGCTTTCGTCAATTCACCGTGCAAATGAAGGACATGGGTTGAACCGGCTCTTTCGTGAAGGTCATCAACATTTTGTGTTATAATTTGTACATCAAAATTTTTCTCCAATTCAGCAAGTAACAAATGTCCTTGATTCGGTTTGCTTTCGATCATCTGTTTCCTTCGGTCATTATAAAAGTGAAGCAGTAATTCAGGGTTTTTGTACCAGGCTTCAATACTGGCAACTTCCATTACATCATACTCTTCCCAGAGGCCGTTCATATCGCGGAAAGTCCGAATTCCGCTTTCCGCAGACATTCCGGCGCCTGATAAAATAACCAATCTTTTCATACTAATAGTTTGTTTTCTAATTAACACAAGGAATTGACATTATTCCATTGATCTTCGATGTGCATGAATTTTATTACTGTCCTTAATGATTTTTTAAAATCATGCTCATTTCATCATTCCAAGTTTTGTTGAAATTGTGCAATATTTCCTTCATTTCCAATTTTATTAGAAAATTACAAGTAAAAAGGCAGAAGGAAATAAAATCAAAAACCTTAAAACCAATAAGAATTAGATTGAGCGTTTTATTTGATACTACTGACTTTTTAATTGAAAACTTCATAAAATCAATGGAGGTTAGCCCGGATCATCTACGAAGAGCATAAGTAAATTCGTAATTGGGAATCGTCGCTGAAAATTGGTGACTAATTGAAAAAATAGTAGGTGCAATGGAATTAGCAACGATTAAGTTTGAATAACCTCTATGGTGATTCTTAGTTAAGTCCAAAATGATTGTTTTATTCACTCGATTTGGAGATTTTACGTTTTTTGAATTGTTAAAGGCAAAATGAAAATATGCGAAACAAATATTTTGTAAAAAATGCGAATAGCGACACTACCAAAAAAAGGTTGATACTTCTTATATGATTTGGATTTATAATATAATCGGTAATTGTGGAAATAAAATCCATCAAAAATCTGATAATCGATTATTATATTAGGAGTTAATCTTACATTGAAGGAGTGCTTTTTAAAAAATCAAAGGCCACTCATCGCGAAAGATGAATGGCCTGATGGATGCCCTGATTAGGTGCGAACAAGGCTATATTGTGTTGATGAATTTTGGTTTAGTTGAGCAAATCCCTTCTTTTTAATAAGTCAGGAAAGTAACTCGCAATTAGTTCTAAGGCCGATGGAATTGGTAAAGATCCTTCAGATAACTTTTTCTGATTTTCGAAATTCTCCTCAGATAAAAAGCGGTCATTTAATGCAGGATCGTATTTGGCTTGTTTGGTATCCACCAAGGATACACCAAATGAAGTCTTTTTACAAACGTATTTTATTTCCAGATTTTTGCACCTAACAATATAGTCTCTGCACTTTGATTGTTCGTCAATATAAACCATTACTGGGTTTTCGGCATTGTCATATTTCATTTCAAAAGTGCGCATCATTTCCCCGTTAATATTGACGGGTTCGAGTTCTTTGATCAGATAATTACCCAGGTAAGTATTCGAATTACCCTTCAAACTGATTAAATTTCCACTGAGGTCAGCTGCTTTGGTTGAAAGCGCTACGATCATCAGCAATACGATTGATAGAAAAGATAGACGTTTCATTTTTATTTTCTTTTTAGTTAATAAAATTTGAACTATTGGTTTCGATTATTTCGGATCAATCAATATGCCAAAATCCACAATTCATTGAGATGCAATTATTACGTATATATATTAGGCTATTCAGGATGTCCGGTTTTGGGATTTCATTGTTCGATTTCGCACAATTATACATGATATGATAGTTAAGAGTTTTTTTGCTTACAAAAGCTTATTATATTTGTCAAATACAAAGATTTCCGGAAAATTTCATATTGTAGACGCGTGTAAATCAGATTTATAATACCTGAATTAAAAAAAGATCAATTTTTTTTAAATTTTTTGTAACAAATTAAAATGGTTTCCGTTAAAGTTAGGAGATGAGAAAATAACCATGTGTTATTTTGTTTTGGTTTTAAGTTTTAGTTTTTTTATGAGTTTTGGAGCTGGTGTGGAGACACCAGCTCCTTTAGCTTAAATCACCTGATTTCCACTTTCTCTGACCTGACTTTAATTGCAATTTCAATCCCCATATCTGACATCATTTCAAATTATTAACCTTAAATTAAACATTTTAGGCTGTCTATTCCTATATTTAGGAGTAGATTTGTGGTCAATTTGAATTCCTTTTGTATGGTCGATGCTCATTTATCGGTATGAAAAAGGACTTCGTACAAATCGAAGATCAACATAGTAAATTCCATCCCGCGTTTGCGGGATTAAAAACAAATTAGTAACAGATGAATAAATTTTTATTGGTATTATCGCTATCGGTAATACTTTTGGCTTGCAAATCAAGCAATCAAGCGGCAAGCGTTACATCGGCAAAGACCGATCGCAACTCTCAAAAAGAGATAAAAGGGAATTGGCAAATTACCAGCGTTTCATTCCCGGGGTCTGATTATCTAAAAGTGAATTCTTTTCAAATCGCGGATTCAAAATGCTTCATCGGAAGTACCTGGAATTTTATCCCGAATAACAACAAGGGAAGTATGAGTCTGAATCAGTCGGATTGTCCTTCGTTTTCTTCGCC
>JANYLE010000096.1 GCA_025363795.1 Mariniphaga sp.
CCAATCAATCCAAGCACTACTCCCCCGGCTTTTTTAAAGGTAATTGGCTCTTTTAAAATAAAAAACGAGATGATCATCGCCAGAATAGGTGTGATGGTAATCACAATAGATGCATTTGTAGCCGATGTGAGTTGTAATCCCGAAATAAAAGCTGCCTGGTTGATTCCTACTCCCAAAAGGGATCCAAGGAAAAGCGTTCCCATATCCTTTTTTGTAACCTTCTCTTTTTTAAGAAACAATGAGAGCAACCAGAAAGCCATTGCGCCAAATGCAAAACGGGAATAGGTTAAACCCATTGCAGACATCCAATTTGGCATCAGATTCTTAGACACCGGTATATTCACTGCAAAGATCAGTGAAGTGAAAAGCATTGCAATATGACCTTGAACTTTCGGTTTATTCATTCTTTGATATTAAATATAATCCCGGCGGACCGAACATTTGGCAAAGTAACGGAAATTCCAGTAAATTGTTTTTAAAAATTGCAGAGACGAATGGATACAAAAAGAGACGCATGGTTATGCGTCTCTTTAACGAACATTTTATGCGATAAATCATTCACTTACAAATACAAGGTGATCATCCTTCACATCAATCATAACCGGATGATCTGAAGATACTTTCCCGGCAAGGATGTCTTTAGATAGATCATTGAGCAGGAATTTCTGCATGACTCGTTTTACAGGACGTGCCCCAAACTGAGGATCATAACCTGCTTCGGCAATCCAATCAATGGCAGCTTCCGTAATTTGTGTTTCGTATCCGCTCTTTTTCAACCGTTCAGCAACCAGTGCGAACTGCAAACGGACAATGTCGTGTATCTCCTTACGGGTTAACGGTGTAAACATGATAATATCATCAATACGGTTCAGAAATTCCGGTCTGATACTTTGTTTAAGTAACTCAAAAAGCTCAACCCTTAAACCTTCGATAACCGTTGTCCGGTTTCCTTCATTCAGATTGGCAAAACGTTCGCGAATAATATGCGAACCGATGTTGGAAGTCATGATGATAATCGTATTCTTAAAATTGACTGTCCGGCCTTTATTGTCGGTTAGCCTTCCGTCATCCAAAACCTGTAGCAACACATTGAAAACATCGGGATGGGCTTTTTCAATCTCATCAAAAAGCACAACCGAATAAGGTTTCCTTCTTACGGCTTCCGTCAGTTGTCCACCTTCGTCGTAACCTACATATCCCGGAGGCGATCCGATTAAACGGGTAACAGAAAATTTCTCCTGATATTCAGACATATCAATTCGCGTCATCATATTCTCGTCATCGAACAGATACTCTGCCAGTGCCTTGGCCAATTCGGTCTTTCCAACACCGGTTGTTCCCAGGAAAATAAATGAACCGATTGGTCGTTTGTCGTCCTGCAAACCGGCCCTCGACCGTCTTACTGCATCCGCAACAGCAGCAATCGCCTCATCCTGACCAATTACCCGCTGATGCAACTCATCCTCGAGGTGAAGCAACTTCTCGCGCTCACTCTGAAGCATTTTCCGAACCGGAATTCCCGTCCAACGGGCAACAACATCGGCAATATCTTCGGCATCGACCTCTTCTTTAATTAAAGACTTGCCCGACTGAAGCTTGATTAATTCTTCGTGCAATTTTGCAATTTCGGCTTCAGCCTCCTTGATTTTGCCATAACGAATTTCGGCAACACGGCCATATTCACCCTGACGTTCAGCCTGTTCTGCCTGAACTTTCAAATTCTCAATCTCTTGTTTTTCGTGTTGAATCCCTTCGATCAACGATTTTTCAGCCTGCCACGAAGCCCTGAATTTCGACTGTTCATCTTTGAGATTTGCAATTTCCTCTTCAAGTTTCGATAATTTTGACGTATCATTTTCACGTTGAATGGCAGCACGCTCAATCTCTAATTGTGTTAATTTACGTTCGATTTCATCGAGTTCTTCGGGAAGTGAATCCATCTCCATTCTCAGTTTTGCAGCCGCTTCATCCATCAAATCAATGGCCTTATCGGGAAGAAACCGTTCCGTGATGTAACGTTGAGATAGTTCCACCGCAGCGATAATTGCATCATCTTTGATCCTCACCTTATGGTGACTCTCATAACGCTCTTTCAGTCCACGTAAAATGGAAATCGCATTCATAGTGTCAGGTTCATCAACCATCACCAATTGGAAACGACGTTCCAAAGCTTTATCCTTCTCAAAATATTTTTGGTATTCACCTAAAGTTGTCGCTCCGACCGCGCGCAGATCACCACGTGCCAAAGCAGGTTTCAGAATATTGGCGGCATCCATGGCACCTTCGCTTTTGCCGGCACCAACCAAGGTATGGATCTCATCAATAAATAGTATCACATCGCCTTCGGCCTGAATCACTTCATTAATAACGGCTTTTAACCTTTCTTCAAACTCGCCCTTATATTTGGCACCAGCAATTAAAGCACCCATATCGAGCGAAAAAACCTGCTTGTTTTTCAGATTTTCTGGAACATCGCCACGGACAATCCGCTGTGCCAAACCTTCTACAATTGCTGTTTTTCCAACCCCGGGCTCTCCGATCAGAATAGGATTATTTTTGGTACGACGGGACAAAATCTGCAATACCCGCCGAATCTCCTCATCCCGTCCGATCACTGGATCGAGTTTCCCCGACCTTGCTCTTTCATTAAGATTTACAGCATAGCGATTCAGAGAATTAAACGTATCCTCCGCGGTCTGGCTGTCAACCTTTGATCCCTTCCGTAATGCTTTAATGGCTTCTTCCAGTTCTTTGTGACCGATTCCGCTGTCTTTCATCAATCGGCTTGTCGGATCGCTTCCGTCTAAAATTCCAAGTAACAAATGTTCGACCGAAACATATTGATCGCCCATTTTCTGAGAAATGGATACAGCTTTTTGCACTGCGGAATTGGCAGCGGAAGAGAGATATGACTCACCACCAGTAACTTTAGGATAGCTTACTATAATTTTGTCGAGTGCAGCCGTGAATACAGGAATATTCACACCCAACTTCTTGAGCAAAAATCCGGTTACACTCTCAGCATTAACCATCAGCCCTTTTAAAAGGTGACCGGTTTCAACGGCTTGCTGGTTATTTCCTTCTGCAATTTTAACAGAATGATTTACAGCCTCCTGTGCCTTAATTGTAAAATTGTCAAAATTCATATCATTGATTTTTTAAGTTTCTTTTCAAAAGATTACCGCATCCATTTGTTGAAATGGGGATAATCACCATGAATCACTCAAAACGCTTGCCAACCCTGATTATCAGACAATTTGTCGCATAAAAAAATACAGAATCTGAAATATTGACATAATAACACAAAGAACAGCGGACAATATTGGCAGAACAGTTAGCCGTTTAAACCAATCAGAATTAAAAGAGATCAATTCCATTGCCAGTAACGTTGGGTTGATACCAACGGTAATTCAAAGACTAATAATCAAAAATGTATTGAATATGAATTAACCGCTGATTTTTTCGGTAATAAGGGTCAGTAAACTGACTGCTTTATGTAACGAACCAACATTGGAGAAATTGATGCTCAATTTTCCTCTCCCTTCCTTAACACGACATTTCGATGGATTCTGAACGATCCATTGCATCAGTTGCTGAAAATGTGAAGTTTGGTAGTATTTTGATGCTGGATCTGAAGGCATATAACAGATCATCTTCGACTCTTTCAGGATGATCCTTTCGATATTAAGTGAGATCGCAGTCCATCTCAGGCGGACAACATTAATCAACTCGCGCGAAGATTCAGGAATTGGCCCAAAACGGTCAACCAACCCCTTCTCGAACAATTGCAACATCGTTTCGTCTTCCATGTTGTCCAGTTCGCGATAAAGCAACATCCGTTCTGAAATGCTCGCAATGTATTCGTCCGGGAAAAGCAGCTCAAGATCAGTATCTATATTGCAGTCGTTTACATATTTAACATCGAGAAAAGTGCCGGAAGCCTCGTGATTCTCGTCTTCAAAAAGGTCCTGAAATTCTCCTGTTTTCAACTCCATCATTGCCTCGTTCAATATACGGTGGTATGCTTCGAAACCAATGTCAGCAATAAAACCACTTTGCTCACCTCCCAGCATATTACCTGCACCACGAATATCGAGATCCTGCATTGCAATATTAAATCCGCTGCCTATTTCGGAGAACTCCTCGATGGCCTGCAAACGACGGCGCGCTTCGGCAGACATTGAATTCAACGGCGGTGCCAATAAATAACAAAATGCTTTTTTGTTTGACCGGCCGACACGTCCCCGCAACTGGTGAAGTTCACTCAAACCAAAATTCTGGGCATTATTGATAATGATCGTATTGGTATTTGGAATATCTAACCCCGATTCGATAATTGTTGTCGCAATCAGTACATCATAGTCGCCATTCACAAAGTCGAACATCACCTTCTCGAGCTTATTTCCGTCCATTTGTCCATGTCCGACAACGGTACGGACGCCAGGACAAAGCCGGTTAATCAGCAATTCAACTTCATAGATATTCTGCACCCTGTTGTTGATAAAGAAGGCCTGACCTCCCCGGGAGATTTCGTAGTTTATGGCATCGCGGATGATTTCCTCGCTAAAAAGATGGACTTCTGTATTAATCGGATACCGGTTAGGTGGTGGCGTATTGATAATGGAGAGGTCGCGTGCTCCCATCAATGAGAATTGCAAGGTGCGCGGAATTGGTGTAGCTGTAAGTGTCAAGGTATCAACATTTACTTTTAGCTGCTTTAATTTTTCCTTTACCGAAACTCCAAAATGCTGCTCTTCATCCACGATGAGCAAACCAAGATCTTTAAATTTGACATCTTTTCCAATCAGCTTATGTGTTCCAATTATGATATCAACCTTGCCATCGCTAAGATCCTTTAAGACATCCTTCACAACATTTGTTGGCCGTAGCCTGCTAATATATTGCACATTGCAAGGATAGTCCTTTAATCTTT
>JANYLE010000106.1 GCA_025363795.1 Mariniphaga sp.
AAAGATTAAAAAACGATATATGAAACTTTCATTGCTTTTACCACCGAAATATGATGTTCGTAAATGGACCTTGGCACGTCAGATTGGAGTGAACTATGCCATTACTAAAGCCATGCCCGAATTGTCAGGGAGGGATGCTCCCTACGATTTTGAATCGCTGAGGGCAATTAAAAAAGATTTTAAAGAGAAAGGGTTTGAACTGTATGGACTAGAAGGGGATCAATTCGATATGTCGCCCATCAAATTGGGACTTGAGAGCCGGGATGAGCAGATTGAAAAGTACTGCCGGATGATCAGAAATATGGGACAACTGGATATCCCTTTGTTATGCTACAACTTTATGGCCGTAACAGGTTGGTACCGATCAAACATTAATGTGCAGGAAAGGGGAGGTGCCCAGACTAGCGGGTTCAATTTAAAATCGATGGAAAATGATTTGGCTCAGGAAGAGGTCCGTATTTCAGAAGAGAAATTATGGAGCAACCTGTTCTATTTTCTGGATGCAGTTCTTCCGATAGCAGAGGCAAGTGGCGTGAAAATGGCTTTGCATCCCGACGATCCACCTATCAGCCCTTTCAGGGGTGTTGCCCGTATACTTACATCGGCCGCAAGTTTTGAAAAAGTACTTGCACATTATCCAAGTCCGAGTAATGGCATTACTTTTTGCCAGGCCACATTTAAAACAATGAATGAAGATCTGAAAGCGGTTTCGGCCAAATGGATCAAAGAGGATAAAATATTCTTTATTCATCTTCGTGATATTGAAGGTGATGTGAGTAATTTCCACGAAACGT
Source organism: Mariniphaga sp. (assembly GCA_025363795.1). Taxonomy (GTDB): domain Bacteria; phylum Bacteroidota; class Bacteroidia; order Bacteroidales; family Prolixibacteraceae; genus JAAFHB01. The sequence goes on from JANYLE010000106.1 coordinate 795, forward strand.
TTATCGACAATGGGCCTACCCCAATCGCTGAAATGATCAAACATTACTACGATTGTGGCTTTGATGGCATCATCCGTTCTGATCATGCGCCTACCATGTATGGCGAAACACACCAGGCTTTCGCCAGCGGAATCTCAACCGGTTACAATATGCTAGGCCATGTTTTTGCGGTAGGGTACATCAACGGGATTTGTGAATCGGCAGGGATAAAATTAGAATAGAATAATTTCATCATTCATCCAGATTAATATGGAATGGTTACGAAAATTCAATTGGGTAAATGCAAATTTTAAAGGAGAGTAACGTGAAAAGTGATTTCAAACCTTGGGAGATAAAGACATTTTGAATTAAACGATAAAATGTTCTTTGCCACCTTTATACTCTAAACTAAGATTTTAACGAAAGCACTAAACGATGAAGAATTCATCTGTTCAAAATGGAACTGATCGAAGAGATGCGATAAAACTAATTGCTGCAGGTTCGTCAATCGGATTGTTATCTCTTTTTGGCGCTCCCCTTGTAAGAGCCGAAAAGCAGGAAACACCAGCCTATGCAAAAGGGTTGCCCAAGGTAACGATAACGAATGTTAAAGCAATTGCAACTGCCCCTGAAGGTGCAAACCTTGTTATTGTGAAAGTAGAGACCAGTGAGCCAGGTTTATACGGTGTGGGTTGTGCTACATTTACACAACGGGCTTTTGCGGTTGTTACTATTATTGAAAAGTATCTGGTGGATTTTTGTATAGGGAAAGATGTAGACAATATTGAAGATATGTGGCAGTCGGCTTATGTCAGTTCCTACTGGAGGAATGGGCCAGTACTCAATAATGCTTTAAGCGGACTAGATGAAGCATTATGGGACATCAAAGGGAAAAGGGCAAAAATGCCTGTATATCAGCTTCTTGGCGGCAAATGCAGAATGGCTGTTGAATGTTATGCACATGCTAGTGGTCCAACTCCTGAAGCTGTTGCGGAAAAGGTCCAAGAGTTTATTGATCAGGGATTTCGACATGTTCGGATTCAACAAGGTGGGTACGGAGGAGTAGGAACCATTGAAAAATTGCCCGACTTTAGAGCAGCTGGTTTTGGCAGAGAAAGTGATTCTTTCTCAGATCAACATACCTATTTGAAAAGAGTGCCTAAAATGTTTGAGATTGTGCGTGAAATGTGTGGTGAAGACATTGAATTATTGCATGATGTTCACGAATTGGTTGAGCCGATGGATGCAATTAATATGATCAAGCAATTGGAACAATATCGCCCATTCCTTGTTGAAGATCCTTTTTCCCCGGAAAACATGAAGTGGCTTAAAACCCTTCGGGCTAGCACTACAGTTCCAATTGCCATTGGTGAGTTATTCAATAATATTAATGAATTCAGGGATCCGATGGTTGACCAATTGATTGACTATATACGAATTCATATTTCTCAAATTGGTGGCATTACTCCAGCAATGAAAGTTGCACGGCTTGGTGAGTGGTTTAATGTTAAAACTGCATGGCATGGACCAGGCGATACTTCTCCGGTTGGACATGCAGCTAATGCGCACATCGACCTAGCCATTAAGAACTTCGGAATACAGGAGTCACATTTTTGGTCAACTAAAACTCAGGAAGTTTTTCCTGGATGCCAAACCTATAAAAATGGATATATGTACATCAATGAAGCACCTGGTCTTGGCGTTGATATCAACGAAAAGGAAGCAGCTAAATATCCCATTGGTACGAAGTCGAACTGGACGGTACGGAAAAGTGATGGAACGATCATTAAACCATAAATATCAAAAACGTTAAATAAATTACAAATAAAATATCCTTGAAAAACACACACCTTCTGGTTGGACTATTCTCATTTTTAAAGATCAGAGTCCTGTTTTCCGGAAAATTTCCGGAAGTGGAGATTACAAATGGATTGATCCATACCCATTTGTACCTTCCGGATTTCAATAAGGGCTACTATCGGTCAACCCGGTTTGATTGGTCTGGAATAGTTTCAAGCCTTGAATATAAGGGTCATAGCTTTTATGGACAGTGGTTCGAAAAATACAGTTCTACAACTCATGATGCAGTTATGGGTCCTGTAGAAGAGTTCGCTCCAATAGGTCATGACGAAGCAAAGGCTGGTGGACGTTTCATTAAAATTGGTGTGGGCTCTCTATCCAAACCAGATGAGTCTGCTTACGACAGTTTTAAGTTATATACGATTGCAAATCCGGGTAAATGGAAAATTAAGAAAAAGACTGATCAGATTCAATTTGTTCATGAACTGAATGATGCAGAATATTCATATGAATATATGAAAACAATCCATCTAACTAAAGGCAAACCGGAATTGGTTATAAGACATACCTTAAGAAATACTGGAAAGAAAACAATTGAAACAAATGTGTATAATCATAATTTTTTGCTGATTGATAAACAACCAATCGGACCTGACTATTTAGTAAAATTTTCTGTTGATGTGAAAGGCAACGGCAAAGGATTTGGTGAAATAGCTCAAATACAGGGCAATAAAATGATGTTTTTAAGAAAATTAGATAAAGGAGAGTCGGTTTATTGTAGTGGATTGCTGGGATCATGCAACGAAACAATAGACTATGACCTGATCGTGCAAAATAGGAAGACAGGTGCAGGGGTGAGAATCAGATGCGACCAGCCAGTTTTAAAATTAGTATTCTGGGCTTCATTAAAAACGGTATGCCCTGAACCATATATTCAGATCAAAGTTGATCCAGGTAAGGAGTTTAACTGGAAGATTTCATACGAATACTTTACAATAATAAACTAATTTGTGAGAAAATGAAAAATAATCGCCGAGAATTTTTAAGGAAGAGTACCTCAGTTGCTGCGCTGTCCGTTTTGGGAATGAGCTCAGTCAAATCAGAGATGGTTGATCCATTTCTCAACAAAGAGGGACAACAAAGAAAAAGTATGCCCCACAAGAAATATATCCAGGATGCAGGTATAAAAATGTGCTTCGCGTATTTTGGAGGACTTGAGTCTGAAAAAAGAAAGGCGGAATTTGGCAAACAATTGAATGTTATGGGAGCAGTCGGGAAAATTAACCCAGTTATATCGGCTGGAAATACTATAAATCCATGGGAGTATGAGGCTGTTTTGACTGAAAAGAATGCATGGGAGAAATTTGGGTTGAAACTGGAGGTAATTGAAGGTCCTCCAGCTCTTTCGGAAAAAACAAAACTAGGACTTGAGGGAAGAGATGAAGAGATTTCAAACTTCATTACACTTATGAAAAATCTATCGAAGGTGGGTATTTATACTATTTGCTATAACTGGATGCCTGTAATAAGCTGGGCACGAACTACAACGGACAGGCCAGGCAGGGGTGGTGCGCTGGTTACTGCCTTTGATTATGAAGACGTCAAAGACAAGGAGATAACCAAATATGGGGTGGTTTCGAAAGAGAGCCTCTGGAAAAATCTCGAATATTTCCTCAAGGCAGTCGTTCCCGAAGCTGAAAAATATGGAATCAAACTGGCGTTACACCCGGACGATCCTCAGGTTGACAGTATCAGGGGAATCTCCCGCATTATGACAACTGCCGATGCTTTTAGGCGGATGGCCGATATTTATCCAAGTCCGAATAATGGAATAACCATGTGTCAAGGTAACTTTTCATTGATGGGAGAGGATATCCCAACACTAGTTAAAGATTTCGGAAAACGCAACCTGATTCACTTTGTCCATTTCCGGAATGTGAGAGGAGGTAAAATGAACTTCGTTGAAACATTCCATGATGAGGGCCAGATTGATATGTTTGAGGCAATGAAGGCATATATTGACTTAGGTTATACAGGTCCTTTACGTCCTGATCATGTTCCTACAATGGCTGGTGACAGCAACGAACGTCCAGGATATAGCGCGTTGGGCAGTCTCTATGCTGTTGGATACATCCGTGGACTAATTGAAGCAATTGCTAAATCATAATGCCCAACCGAATAAAATACCTTAACGTAATCACAATGAGTTTCAATATTCGTTTCTAGCCAGCATCAAAAAATTATACAAAGATGACCTTAATTTAGATGAAATTATGAATCAGAAAAACAAGTTTGAAATCAATAAATTAAAAGGGAAATTAAATACGATCAGTGACTGGATGAGGAACCATCATTTTCCTCCTAAATTTTTATTTATACTGATGGGAATATTTTCAACGATATGGTTCCTTGTAAGGGTCATACCCAAACCATCTCGCGCTACCTATCCTTGTATGCAGGTGGCAGCCCCATTCATGTCAGGATTTGTTGTCTATCTTCTCTCTATTGGAGGGATTGCGCTCGCACTGCGTAAGGCCAAGCAGAATATTATTCGGTCCAGATACATGGCGGCAGGAGCTTTTGTGATTGTCATCCTTACAGGTCTTCTAATTTCATTAACTCACAATACCATGGATTCTTTTGCTACTGGTTTTGCTCCCGTCGGGCCATTTGATGGGCCAAACCAGCCGATTGGCAAAGCGTTGGGATTGTTTCCCGGTAGGGTTATCTGGGCATGGAACAAAGAGGCAACTAATGAAAACTGCACCAATAGCTTCGACAAAAAAGATTGGTATTTCACACCTAGAAATACGAACCAGAAGGTCGTAAACAGGATGTTCAGCGAATCGGTTAAAAAATTGAGCGGTAAAGCTACGGTAGCAGAATCGTGGGATGTTTTATTCCGGTATCTTAACAGGAAAAAGCTTCGGGGAGATAAAGGTTACACCCCCGGCGAGAAAATATTTATTAAGATCAATCAGACTACCTCGCGCGGTCTATTAAGCCAAGAGGATAAGAATAATGGCTATTATTATCCCTCCAATATTACAGCCGGGGAAATATGGAAAAATAGTAATTGTGGAGCGGTTGAAACGAGTCCAAATATTATCCTTGAAATATTAAAACAACTCGTTAATGAAGCAGGAATAGACCAGTCAAATATTGCCGTAGGTGATCCTCAAAACCCTACTTACGGACACAATTATTCAGCCTGGGTGACTGAATTTCCCAATGTCGTTTACATTGATAAGTTATCAGCTATGCACGGGAGGACAGTCATAAAAGAAACTTCAAAAGATCTTATTTTCTACTCAGATAAAACCCAGAGTGACAAACTTTTCGATATCATTGAAAATGCCGATTATCTGATCAACGTTGCGAATTTGAAACCTCATGCAATTGCAGGTATTTCGCTGACGGCCAAAAATCATTTCGGTTCCCAGTCAAGGAAATCGGCTTCGCATTTACATTATTCGCTTTTGGCGCCAGTTGTGAAAGGTAAACCCTCCAATATTGGGTATCATAAATACCGGGTGCTTGTTGATTTGATGGGAAGCAAATATCTTGGTCAGAATACAGTGCTTTATGTGGTGGATGGCCTGTATGGCGGAGGCGGAAGTGAACTGTTGGGGCCTGTGAAGTATTTCATGTCTCCATTTAACAATGATTGGAGCAGTTCTATATTTATGTCGCAAGATCAAGTCGCAATCGAATCAGTTTGTTACGACTTTCTTCGGACAGAATGGAATGGGATCAATAGTCATGATCCTTCCAACAATGAATTTTCAAATATGCCAGGGGTTAATGGGGTCGATGATTATCTACACCAAGCTGCGGATTCGTCCAATTGGCCAGCAGGGATAAGGTATGATCCTGACAACAGCGGTATATTCTTATCCAGTTTAGGCGTCCACGAGCATTGGAATAATGCAGAGAAGAAACAATACTCGCGCAATCTTGGTGCGAACAAAGGAATTGAGTTGGTATCTATCCCAGATAGCCTAGTTAGAACTGAAGTAGTTGCCAACAAAATAAATGTAGTCGTTCGCCACTTTGACGCGGGAATTACGGCAAAAACTTTCTATTCAGCTTTAGTGGATAAAGAGGATAACAAATGGTTTTTAACGGAAACGGGGATTATAAGTTTTGATGGTGAAAAATGGAAATCACATAACAATAACCGGAAAGTAGCATCCAAAGAGCTCAAAGATTTTGCTTTTGAGGTATCTGGATATGGATCGGAGGTTTATATCGCCACCTCAAAAGGAGCTACTGTTGCCTCGATCCCGATTGATGCAAGGACGGGTGCAACTACCTATCATAATGAAAATAGTTCCATTGCAAGTGACAATGTCCTTTCGGTCGCTATCGGGAAAAGTCCGTTACGTTGGTTTGGCACCGACAAAGGAATATCTGCATTCTATAATCGTAAATGGCTTACCCCATCCTATGAGAAAGATTATCCCGAAAGTCTGTTCAAAGATTATCGTATTACAGCGATGGCAACTAATCGGGGAGGTGATACACTTTTTGTCGGGACAGAGGGGGCTGGAGTTGCCAGAGTATACAAAAATAAAGTGGATGGTATATCTGGTGCATCAAGCTATGCTAAGTGGGGACCAATTCAGATGCCCTCAGACAAAATCTATAGTCTTTTTATTACTCCTGATGGAACCCAATGGTTTGGTACGGATCAGGGCATTTCGAGGCATATTGGGAATGAAACACTGGAAAAATGGACCATTTTCACAACTAATCAAGGATTGGTAAACAATTTTGTTCAGGCCATTACGATGGACAAAAAAGGAAAAATATGGTTTGGAACCAAAGGTGGTGTCTCCGTTTTTGACGGAACATCCTGGACGAGTTATACAGAAAATGACGGGCTGAATAGTAACAATGTACTTTGCATCACTGTTGACGAGGAGGATGTTGTCTGGCTGGGAACCGACAAAGGGGTTACCAGTTACAATAGAGGGAAATTCACAAGCTATAGATAATATTTTTGCCTTTCGGTCAATTTTTTATAAAAGACCATTATAATGATAACATTCGCATGAAACATAAATTTTAAAACCATTAATATTTTATCAATTATGAATAAAAAAATGCTTCTGGCTACAACCTTTATTTTAGGCTGTTTCGTTTCTTTTGCTCAGAATGTAGGTTCTTCGCCTGAATATATTAAGGCCTTAACTTCAGATTGGAAAGGTGAGCGTTTTGCTGATGGCAGACCAAAAGTTACCGATGCAATACTTGAAAGATTGAAGAAAATTTCACTCGAGGAAGCATGGGGTGTACTTCGGAACAAAGGATTTCAGAACCAGTTTGAAGGTGACTGGACAATTATTCAACCTGACCAGGTTATGACAGGACGTGTGGTGACTGCACAATACATGCCACTCAGACCAGATCTTGAAAAGCAGGTGAAAGAAAAAGGAAAAACAGAAAACATGGCTCAAAAGGGAGGAACAAACTCATGGCCAATTGATTTATTGACGATTGGCGATGTTTATGTGGCTGATGCATATGGAAAAATTGCAGATGGAACGCTGATTGGCGATAATCTGGGTAATTCAATTTATGCCAAATCGCATAGAGGGGTTGTTTTTTACGGATCAATTAGAGACCAGGAAGGTCTAACTGAAATCAAAGGATTCAACGGTTGGATTAAAGGAGCGGATCCTTCATACATTCAGCAGATGATGCTGACATCCATTAATGCGCCGATACGCGTTGGGCGTGCGACTGTGCTGCCTGGAGATATAGTTCTTGCAAAAAAATATGGTGTTGTTTTCATTCCTGCTTTCCTTGTTGAAGACTTGGTATTAACTTCTGAAGTTACTGCCCTGCGTGACCAGTTTGGACATCAACGTCTTCAGGAAAAGAAATATCTGGCAGGCGAAATTGATAGTGAATGGACAGAAGAGATCAAAAAAGACTTTTTAAACTGGCTGAATAGTTATCCAGATAAATTGCCAATGTCGAAGGACGAACTGGATAAATATCTGAAAGATAGGAATTACTAGTTCATTTATTCGCAAATCTCCCTTCTGGCTAATAGCAAGGGCGTTTTCACCCACAAGATAATTTTATTTTGCTCCAACAACTGATTGGAAAGAAAAGCGATCGAACAATAGCGCTTTTAGTTAATTTGAATAATTACCTATTTATCAGCCTTCATCTTATTTCTATGAAAAAGATCAATCTGTACAAAATTGCATTAGGATTTGTCCTATTAATTTTGATCATCTCACTTTCTTTCATCTTTACCAGGAATTTAGCCGAGTCCGGTCCTTTTCTAATTCTTTTTTTTATTTCTCTGGCAATTACTGTCAGAGGATTCGCTGCTTTCAAGGGATTCTCGTATACAATCTGGATTTTTACAGCAGTAACAGCATCAATGTTTTACCCTCAGTACTTTACTTCTCTTGGTAATTTTCAGTTTAAGTTATTAATTGTTCCGCTCTTACAGGTTATCATGTTTGGCATGGGATCACAGATGAGCTTGAACGATTTCACAGGTGTGATAAAAATGCCAAAGGGGGTAATTATTGGGTTAGGTTCTCATTATCTAATCATGCCACTGGTCGCTTATGTCATTTCTGGTATCTTTAATTTTCCACCAGAAATTGCTGCTGGAATTATTCTAATTGGATGTGTTCCCAGCGGACTCGCTTCCAATGTGATGTCTTATATTGCACACGCCAATCTTGCATTAGCTGTTACAATTGGAGCCATCTCGACCCTAATCTCACCGTTTGTCACCCCGCTATTGATGAAATTACTTGGTGGACAATATATTGAGGTTGATTTTTGGAGTATGATGCTTGGTATTTTAAATATGATAATTCTACCTATAGTTGCAGGTTTTATTTTCAATTTATTCAATGTAAAGAAGGAGAAGCCAGGGGCTAAAGCAATACAGTTAACTTTTTTTTTCATCATTATTGTTCTTACTGATCTTGTTTATATAAAAGCAAATCAGACTGATGTTTCCGGGTTTTTGATCGTTCTTGGCAAATCTATATTTTGGTTTTATTTTTTGCCTATTGCCGGGGCACTATTATTCCGCCAATTCCTGAAAGGAGACAAACAGTTGATGGGAAGAATTCTTTCCCTTTTATCAATGATTGGAATAGCCGTTATCATTACCATCATTACGGCCACAGGTCGGGATAGTTTACTGCAGGTTGGCGCATTACTACTGATAACTAGTCTACTGCACAACGTAGCTGGTTATTCCCTTGGATATAGTATATCTTGGCTTTTCGGAATGCCGGAAAGGGATCGTAGGACAGTTGCATTCGAAGTGGGTATGCAAAACGGCGGATTAGCATCAGGGTTAGCTCTTCAAATGGGTAAGATTGCAACTGTTGGACTCGCACCTGCCATCTTTGGTCCTTTAATGAATGTAACCGGATCAGCTTTGGCCAGTTGGTGGAGAACCAAATCCCCCATAGAAGAAAATGTAAATCTTTAAATTGTCCAGGTAAACATCAGCTAAACCGGATCAATATCCAACTCTTCCGTAAGTTGACTTTCCAGCTTTGGGAATATATGAAAGATCAAATACTGTTACACTTTCATCAGAAATGGGTTGATTGATTAACTGTACATTAAAGGAGAAGAAGTCAAACTTTTTCCTGTCCGTTTGTTCATAAAGAGGTTTATTAAACATAGAATATCGGCTTTTTAACCGATTTATTGGCTTAGGGAATTAATTTTAAAAAATTACCGACTAATTTATTAAATATCCGATATATAATATTATAGCAAACAAATTCACATTTGTTTTTATATGGTTATCAACCATTTGGACTAAACAATTATTAAATGACCGATTCCGAAGAAATAAAATATTGGAATGATTTCATTGATGGTAATTTAGATGCCCTCTCAGTTCTTTTTTTGCATTATACAAAAGGGTTAGTTTCCTATGGAATGAAAATTTATCGGGATGAAGAGCTTGTTAAAGATGCAATTCAGGAAGTATTTATTCGATTGATTCAGAAGCGTCACAAATTAAAAAGAATCGAAATGATTAAGGGTTTGGTTTTTCGATTGCTTAGAAATAGAATGATTGATGAAATTAAAAGAATCAACCGAAGCAGAAAAATTGACTTTCTGAGTTTTGATACCCATAGTTGTTTTGAATTGGATGCAGAGCAGCATCTTATTGAATATGAGGAATATAATAAAAGAAATTGGCTACTTACTTCTGCCATAGAAAAGCTCTCTACTCACCAGAAAGAGGCTATGTTTTTAAAATACTCAAATGGTTTTAGTTATGAACAGATATCGAAAGTGATGGGGATTAGTATTTCATCAACACGAACCCTGATTTACCGAACAATAAAACAGTTGAAAACATTGTTAATTGGAAATTAGTAGCGTAAAAGTTTGAGTTCGTTCTAATCTTGATAATAAGTGCCTAGCCAATTGTTCAGAAATCTAACTTTTGCAATAAAAATTAATAAACCGACCACTTGCTTACTACTTCCTTTGATCAACAAATTTCAAATTCTGTTGACGGATTGAAATAATGATAGATGTATTTTGTTTCATGGCAATTAATCGCTCCACCTATTTTTTTTGATAAAATTTAATTTCCATGTCTATGAATTCAACTAATCTCAGTATTACTAATAATGAAGATAATAGATAACATTGAATTTGAGTCCTTGTTTCAGAATGAAGAATTCATTCGTTTGTTGAAGGAAGATGCTCCTCAAGCAGGCGAGCTGGTAGAAGATTTATGTCGGAAAAATCCTGATAAAGAAGAGTCTATTCGGTTGGTGGTACAGCTGCTGCTTAATTATAATTCTGAACAACAGGATGTTGGTAGAGATAAAACCACGATAATGTGGAATAATATTATCTCAAAATCAAAAGTAATAGAAACTGTGCGAGTTTTTCATTTAGCTCCTGTTTGGCGAATTGCCGCATCCGTTGCAATTTTGGTTTTGCTCGCATTATATTTTTTCGAATACTCAAACGATAATTCCATCAGAAAATTTGCAGATAGAAAAATTGAGGCCATTGAGGATTCTCGTATAATCATTTCTGATGGATCTGAATATAAGTTGAAATCAAATGATTTACTTATCAAATACGAATCTGATGGTAAAGAAATTATTATTGAAGAGAAAAACAAACTGACGGTAAAAGTCAACAATCAGACTAAAGATGCGAAAGTAATATATAATCAATTAGTTGTACCTTTTGGAAGAAGACAAAGTTTGGTGTTGAGCGATGGCACAGTCGTACAATTAAACTCGGGAAGTACATTGGTATTTCCTGCAAAATTTTCCGATTCGAAAAGAAAAGTATATATGAAAGGCGAGGGATATTTTGAAGTAGCCAAAGATGCCTCAAAACCGTTTATCGTTAGTACGGAGTTTATCAATGTGAAAGTTTTGGGGACGCATTTCAATATTTCAGCCTATAAAAATGAAAAATCAGTATCCGCTGTTTTGGTTGAAGGTAGTGTCGAAGTGTTTAGTAATATATTTTTTAATAATAAGCATTATAAAATCAAACCTGGTCAGGGTTGTTTTTTTATTGACAATGCTTCGGGATTAAAAATACAGAATGTTGATGTTAATGAATATGTAAGTTGGAAGGATGGGTATTTTCTGATCAAAGATCAATCTTTGGGAAACATTACTAAAAAAATTGAAAGGTATTATAATAAAAGGATTGTATTTAATGGCAATGAATTAGCTGATCGGATACTATCAGGCAAACTGATTTTAGGTGCAAGATTAGAAGAAACTTTGGACTTTTTGGCAATGACTACTAAATCTCGATATATTCTAAATGATGACGGAACTTATGTTTTTGTGAAATAACCATATCTGTTTATGGGCTATTTTAATTAAATAAATATTTAAATAATTGAAAATTATTACTGCTAATTAACGAGGGTTTCGTTTAAATATTAAAATGTTCTTTGACGTATTTGCTAATCAATTTTTTTGAAGTGTGTTTCTTGTGTGACGGTTTCAGATGATTTTCTTTGGGTTCAAATTTTTAGGAAATGAACCTATGGAAATATGTAATTGCTTAGACCACTGAATTATTATATCGCAGAGTATTTGATCACATTCTACTACAATGGCAATAAGAACATTTACACCTTTACCTTTTGGAATTAGGTGTTTTGTATAATTTTCGGACAATTTACTAGTCGGATAGTCTTCCTGATTTGATTGTTGCTTTTGATGTACACAATGCGAAGTCATATGATTTGGGACTAGGTTCAAACTTTTTCGGTTATAAACGTGCAATAGGAAATATCTGCAGGAATTATAAGCATTACTAAGAGTTTGTTTTTCATCTTACTATACGATGAATAAAGAGTTTATGTTTATCTTGACTTTGAAGTGAAAGTCAACAGAAATGCTTATTTGGTTGACTTTACAACCATAGATCTTTATTTGAAGAAATTTCTGATAGGTTGAGTTTGGAAAGGCGAAAGGTAGCATCAAAATACACATATTCTTTGATGTTAAAATTAAAACAACAAGTTTTGTTTATGTTACACCTAAATTTGTCAATACGATAGATCACTTTCCCTAATGAAAGAGGTCGTTAATCCTTATTTGACTGGTGACATAATGATTTTGAACGTTTTTAAAAAATCAATTAGCTCGAAAACTATACTTTGGGTTGGCTGAATACATTCTCAAATTCAATAGAATGTAGTCCAAAACACTTACGCAATCAGGGTGAAATTTGATCGGAACTTTTACAATTCTTTGGATACTCAGATGTTAGCCCGATAAACTATGCAGAGACAAATATTATGATTTTAGATAGGCATTAAGTCTGTTTTTTGACAAACAAATTGGAGCTGACCGCGACTGAAATTGCAGTTCTACACAGAAATTGTTGATCAAATGAATTTTTTTAGAAGAGAAAATAATGCGTGATATTAAATAACTTTTTAGGCTTATGGGCAATACTGTGAAATCTTTGCCTTAATGGGCAATTATCATATATTTTTTAGGGGCGATGGTTGGCATGAGCTTAAACAGAAGGTGTAATTTATGAAATTTTACAAATTCTTGGCATCTCTACCGAACAAAACGCATGTAAAATAACCATTTGCAAATAATGATTACAAATATATTGAATAATCAAATTGTGTACAACCATTAAAAAGGCTTCTTCGAAATACCGTATTATTAATTTAAATATATTTACTAATGAATAAAAAAACTAAAAAACTAAAAAACTAAAAAAACCGGTAAATGCTGTAACATTCACCGGCAAGAAGATTAAAAATGATTAAAAATGAAGTTGTTTTAACCAATACAAAAGTATGAAAAATAAACGTAAACTGATACATGTCATAAATTGTCGTGTCAGAAATTTCTTATTTGTTATGAAGCTAACTATTCTCGCGTTCTTTCTGGGTTTGATGGGTTTAAGTGCATCAACCTATTCTCAGAAAACAAAGTTATCTCTTGATCTAAAGAATGTGACCATAAGTGAGGCATTGAAATCAATTGAATCTCAAAGTGAATTTGTCTTTATTTATGAAAATGAAGCATTGAATCTTAATAAGAAGGTTACCATTGCTGTTAATGAGAGTAGTATTGATTTTATATTATCAGAAATACTTAAAGACACTGGTACGAGTTTTAAAATTGTGGATAAACAGGTTGTAATTACAAAAAGTGATCCTATAAATATATTGCAACACGAAAAATCCAAATTTGAGAAGGAATCTCAACAGCCTAATAAAAAGACTGTTACAGGAAAGGTGACAGATAGCCGGGGGATTTCATTGCCAGGAGCAGCTGTGGTAGTGAAAGGGACAACAACAGGGATTATTACTGATTTTAACGGAAATTTTTCCTTGCCAATAACCCCTGATGCAGAAATACTTGTCTTTTCATTTATTGGGATGAAATCTCAGGAAATTCCTATAAATGGAAAAACAATATTCAATGTTAATTTTGAAGACGAAAATATAGAAATTGAGGAGGTTGTAGCTGTCGGTTATGGAGTTCAAAAGAAGAAATTAGTCACTGGGGCTACCATTCAGGTTAAAGGTACTGAAATCGAAAAAATGAATTCTGTTTCTACTCTAAACGCACTCCAAGGTCAAACGCCCGGTTTATCTATTATTAAAGTAGGGTCTGCTCCGGATGCGGACTACAAGTTCAATATCCGAGGACAAGGTACTATTGGAAACTCGAAACCACTTGTTATTATTGATGGGGTTATAGGGGGAGACCTCCAGTCAATCTCTCCTTCCGATATCGAATCCCTTGATGTATTGAAAGATGCTGCTTCCGCTGCTATCTATGGTTCAAGGGCTGCTAACGGTGTAATTTTGATTACCACAAAGCATGGTAAGGCAGGGAAAGTCGAAATCTCATATGACGGGAACATTGGTATTCAGAATGTAGAAAAATACATGAATATGACAAACGCTCAGGATTTTATGATGTTATACAATGAAGCGCAACGAAATTCATCTGCCATTGAAACAAATTGGTCAACAGAACTTCCTTCCGATGTAAATAATATGTTAAAAAATGGATGGCAAGGAACAAATTGGTGGAAGTTGTTGACACATAAAAATGCCCCGGTACAGAATCATGCTATTAACATTACAGGTGGCACGGAGGATATCAAATTCTCAGGCGGAGTCTCCTACACCGATCAAGATGCTTTAATGACTGGACCGAATACAGAAAATTTTAAACGGTACAGTTTCCGTCTCAATTCGGAAGCGGTAATATTAAAAAAAGGAAATTTAGATATTGCGAAAGTGGGTGAAAACATACTTTATACCTACAAAAAACACCAGAACCGGATGTATACTACCGGTGATGTTATGTGGAATATGTGTTATCCTCTTTTACCTGAATATAATACTGATGGTACTTACGATTATAATTTATCCCTTTTTGGTAATAGTACTAATAATATGGTCGCTTACCAAGATGTCTATTCACAAAACGAAGATAACAATCATCAATTAGATTTGAGCGTATATCTGTTGCTTGAACCCATTAAAAAGTTGAAGTTCAAAAGTACATTTGGTTATAAGTTAGGGGCTTATACTTCGAGAAGCTTTATCCCTGTTTTTAATTTCTCCACAAGATTTTATCAAGATCCAAATAAAGTCTCACAATCTTCCAATGTTGGATTTAGCATCCAATTGGACAATGTACTTACGTATGACTTTATTCTAAAGGAGAAGCATAATTTTAGTTTCATGTTGGGACAATCAATGGAAAAGCAAGGATTTGGTCAAAGCTTGAACGGCAGCAATCTTGGTTCCATATTCAATACCTTCGAATATGCCTACCTGAGCAATGTCAAATTGACCAGTAATTCTACAACATTGGGAGGTAGCCCTTATAATCAATGGGCTATAGCCTCTTTCTTTGGACGGGTTAGTTACGATTACAAACAAAAATACATGGTTACGGGAACAATGCGTGCAGATGGTTCTTCCAACTTTTCACCTGGGCATCAATGGGGTTATTTTCCTTCGGTTTCTGCAGGTTGGGCAATCACCAACGAGTCGTTTATGGAAGGGACAAAGAATTGGTTAAATTTCTTGAAGATTCGCGCCAGTTGGGGAAAAAACGGCAACCAATCTATCCCCAATTTCCAGTACACAACCCCTTATTCAAGTAATGCATCTTACTATTTTGGTACGAGTAAAACTGTTTCACAAACGGGTTACTATCCAACGATTATTCCCAATCCGGATATTACGTGGGAAACATCCGACCAGTTGGACTTTGGTTTTGATGCCAACTTCTTCAACAGCCATCTATCAGCTAACTTAGATTTCTATAACAAGCAAACCAAAGACTGGCTGGTACAAGCACCCATCCTGGGATCGCAAGGAGCCACTGCACCTTATATCAATGGGGGAGATATTACGAATAAAGGTATTGAAGTGAACCTGAATTGGAATGACCACGGTGGTGACTTAACATATAGCATCAATGGTAACCTTTCTTACAACAAAAACGAAGTTGTTAGGATCGCAAATGCACAAGGTATAATCGAAGGACAGGCAGTTGGAAATATGGGAGGTGGAAATCTACCACCTTATCGTGCTCAAGTGGGGTATCCGATTGGCTTTTTTAACGGATACGAAACTGACGGGATTTTTCAAAATCAAGCACAGATAGATGCATACAAAGGTGCAAAGGCATTGGGAGTGAATACCAAACCAGGTGACGTGATTTTTGTGGATAGAGATGGTGATGGAGCGATTACTCCAAATGATAGAACAATGATTGGAGATCCTAATCCCCATGTAATGGTTGGTCTTTCGTTAAACTTGGGATACAAAGGATTTGATTTTGCGGTGATGACAAACGGCGTTTTCGGAAATCAGATTCTGACTTCCTACCGTCGAATGGATGCAAGTAGCGCTAATTATCCTGAGTATTTATTAGGTCGTTGGCATGGCGAAAGTACCTCTAATCATTTTCCTCGTTTAACACAAACAACCAATGCTAACTTTACAAATATGTCTAATATCTGGTTGAGTGATGGCGATTATCTTCGGATTTCAAATGTAACGTTAGGATACGATTTTAAAAAGCTATTTCCAAGGATGATCTTATCACAAGTCAGACTTTATGTAACGGTTCAAAATCTATATACCTTTTCAAACTATATCGGAGCCAACCCCGAAGTGGGAGCTGCTCCTGATAATTGGGCAAAGGGGATAGATACCAATTTCAATCCCAGTGCGCGAACGATTATGACAGGTTTAAATATTAAATTTTAAAAATTAGTAATTATGAAGAAATATATATGGATAATCATGGCCGTCGTCTTATCCGTAGGATGCAATGATTTTCTAAAGACAACTGATTTTATGGAAAAATCAGATCAAAATTTTCCAGAAAATGCGAGTGATTGTTATCAGCAATTGACTGGTGTTTACAATGGGTTAAACAAAACTATAAGTGGAAGCTGTCCCTATATTATAGGAGATTTGATTTCAGATGATATGTATAGTGGAGGATCTGCTACTGACTTTACCGCTCATGATTTTGATCAATGGAGGAAAAGTAATCCAAATATGGTGGAAAGTGTCTGGAATTCCTATTATTCAGCTATTTATCGAGCAAATAAGTTGCTTGAAGCAGCCGATAAGGTTGCATTTACCAATGAAAATGATAAGAAACAAATTCTCGGAGAATGTTATTTTCTACGCGCTTATTTCTATAGCGAGCTGTCAAAACTTTTCGGAGAGGTCCCATTGCTGATTAAATCGGATCCGATGAATATTCCCAGGTCGTCCATTGATGAAGTGTATGGTCAGATTGCATTGGATTTGAAAAGTGCAATTGACAATCTACCTTCTGTTATTCCCGCGACTGCAAACACCGGTCATGCTACCAAATGGGCTGCTGAAGCATTGATGGGACGTGTCTATCTCTTTTATTCAGGTTACTACAAGAAAGACGCACTGCCGCTAATCGGTGGAGGCTCTATCTCTAAGGACCAGGTAGTGGGTTACATCAATGACCTGATTGCAAACAGTGGTCACGGTTTAGTGAACGATTTCAGAAACCTGTGGGCATATACCAACAAGCTTACCGTGGTTGATTACCCCTACACCAAAGATGCCAAAAGTGTGGATGGTCAACCATTATTGTGGGCAGGAGAAGGCAATAAAGAAGCAGTATTTGATGTCAATTTTGGCCAGGGAGTAGGGGAGAATAACGTGTGTTTATATTTTGGTTTGAGAGGTCAGAGCTACAATCAAGTCTTTCCTTTTGGATATGGTTATGGTCAAGGTACAATTAATCCAAATTTAATTAAACAATGGCTGGTAGAAGAACCAAATGATACCATTCGACTTTGGGGGAGTGTTACGGATATTCAAAATCCTCGCGAGGGTATTTTCAATTATGTAATTAATGGATGGGGATACGTTGAGGAGACTAGATTATTCGATAAAAAAGCATCAATCTATTATGCTTTTACATCTAAAACCGGGGAACGAAAAAACTGGAAAACGCAGAATTTTCAGGTAATAAGTGATGGAATACCAACGGGCAACGCAAACAGTAGTTTTGTTGATTTGATTCTGATTCGCTACGCCGATGTTTTATTGATGCATTCGGAGCTAACAGGTACAGTTATCAATATGAATAAAGTAAGAGCTCGTGCTGGTTTGTCGCCAATAACAACGTATAGTCTTGCAGCATTGCAAACAGAACGCAGACACGAATTAGCATTTGAGGGACTTCGTTACTACGATTTACTCCGTTGGTTTGGACCAGAAACAACAGGTACTATTATAGATATAAATCAACAAGGAGGCGATATGCTAAATTCAAAAATTCCCGGTAAATACAATCACATTGTAACCGATCGTCTCAAAGCAACCGGAGGATTCATGCAAATACCTGAAAATCAGATTTTACTCTCCAATGGCGTTCTGAAGCAAAATCCGGGATGGGACGTTGGTAGCGAATTACAATAAATTCTTTGATAATGACAGGATTTGAAAATTCTCACTCCCCCGGATTTATCATCCGGGGGTAACATTTTCGAATTATTTTCAATGCGATCCTTAATAAAGGATGTTAATTGCTCGTGTTACCCGAATGTTTACCTCAATGGGAACTAATTTTTTCTATTTCACGAAAGGAAGAACTATGGAATCATGGGGCGAATTCATAAACTGATTCGCAATAAGACACACAAAAAAGTATTGAAATTTGAATCAAGGTAGCATTTTTTGATGGACAGTCTATTAAAGCAATCAGACTAGGAGGCGAATACAGCGTATTTGAAGGTGCAAAATAATCAAATGGTGCAAGTGATGTGATTGCCTTATTGAAAGGGCGATTCGAAATACTTGACAAGATTATTGCAATCAGTGGTTATCGTGACGGGCTCATCGAGGATTCCAAATTCGGATGGATCCTTGAATCGAGTAACATCAGACAATTAAAATAAATTTACTATAATGCCCCAAAGGTGGGCTGTCGAAAGAAAGTTTGCCTGGTTGGGGAGTTATCCCAACCTCAGTAAAGCCTTTGAACCTTACAGACATAAGTGAAGCTATGATTCAATTTGTAGTGATAAGTCTAATCTCTTTGGGGTTAGTTCCTTGAAGCTCTGCTTAGCATTATAAAACTGAATTTCAAGTGATGCCTCGTAAGCTCTGCAGCGCGGTATTACATCGCTAAATAGAATCAAAAAAATAAAATTTAAACTGTTTCCATAAAGTATTTCTTACCAATCAATTTTAACTATGAAGCATATAAATATCTTCTTGCAAATTTTTATAATTTCTCTTTTTATTTTGAATTGCACCGGAAGCCAAAGTGCTTTTGCCCAGGACAATCTTAAATATTGCAACGCGGTACAAAACAACTTTGGTCTGATTAGGTATCCCTTGGGAACAATCGCTGTTTCATCGTCGGGTGTTGCTGAAATGTCGGACGCTATAACGTTGGCTCCAAGAATTTATCCTTCCGTAAATGCTGTAGCAGTTAGGAAGGCAAATGAAGATTGGAATTCGCAAATCAGCGGTGATCCGTCAAAACTATTTATACAGTACAACGAAGACAAACCGTCCGGTGCTTCAATGGCTGAGATTACGGTTACACCGCACGTTTCCGTTTTCAAAGTAACTTTTCCTGCCGGTGCGAATGACAAGTTTCTTGTTTTCGATTTCTCCAATTTCCGCGTTGATAACTGGGCTGAACTCTACAAATGGACCGAAAGAAAAGTTACGCGGATTGATGATAGAACATTTGAAGCAACAATCGGTGAACCTGGAAAGGTAGGAGTTTATTACACAATCAAATTTAGTGAACCAATCATCGGTTCTGGAACGATCGATTCAGAAGGTAAAACTATTGATGGTGTAGGTACAATAACAGGTAAGAAAATTGGAATGTTTGCGAAAATAAATTCCTCGACTATAACTGTTGCTTTATCACAGGCTTTCACAAGTATGGCGCAATCGAAAGAATTTCTCTCTTCCGAATTTACCGATTTTGATTCTGCATGGAAAAAATGCAATGAAGCTTGGAACATTATTTTGAACCGAGTAGAAATTGAAGCAACGAATAACAATAAACGTATGGCGTACACTGCTCTTTATACATTGCTTGTCAATACAATTAACGGCGATGAAGGTTCATGTTATTTGAATAATTATCAGCATCCCAAAGTGATTGCGTCAAGCCTCTATTGGCAATTTATCGGTGGATTTCAAAGTTGCTGTTGGGATAATTACAGAACAGCTTATCCGTTTATGATGCTCGGTTACCCGGATGTTATGCTTGATGTTGTTAATACTTATTTGGCAAGATATCAGCGCAACGAAATGTTTACAGGCAACACATGTTTATTCACTGGTCCTACTGGTGGACATATTGGTGTTAGGTTTACACCAGTGTTAATTGCAGAGGCATTGGCAAACTGTATTCCGGTGGATTACTCAAAATATTATGCGGGTTTGAAAGACAACTATGATAATCCGAAATATGTACCATCAACTCTGAAAGATTTGGGATATGCGACACAGCCTGCAACAGGTGGAACTGCATGTTCACAAACTTTAGAGTGGTCAACAAGTTTTTATGCGTTGGCTCAACTTGCTAATGCAAACAAGGATTTGAAAAGCAGAGACGAGTATCTTAAGCTTAGCAAATCATATAAAAATATTTGGGATAGCGAAAATTTAATTTTCCGAGTTAAGAATGAAGATGGTAGCTGGGGCGCAATGGTGAAAAAATCCGGTTTGGATTCGAAAAATTGGACATGGAACCCGAATCCGCAAGGTTTATTTGAAGGTACTTCTACCGACTGGATGTTCTCTGTTCCTCACGATCCTTATGGATTGATAAATTTACCGGAACAAAAAGATTTTGTTGAAAGAATTGCAAGCTATTGTGCAAAAGACACATGGTTCAATGATTATCAATATCATTATCCTTACTTGCTTTATTACGCGGGTGCACCGAATCGCGCGCAAGAAATTCTTAGAAATATCTGGATCCCAATGTTCAAAAACGCGGTAATTTATGAAGGCGTAAGTCCTAATCCGAATTACAAACCATGGAAAACCCATTATACTAGCGATGCAGGTTGGTTGATTAGTTCGATGATTGGATTATTCCCGGTTCCTTCACCTTCGGGACAACTAATTATTACGTCTCCGGCAATTACAAAAGCAGTTATTCATCACGGCGATAAAACAATTACTATTCAGACGCACAACAACAGCGATAAAAATATATATGTCGCATCGATTAAAATTAACGGCAAAATTTATCCTAGTTACCTGATTCCTTCTAGGTTAGCAGTAGGCGTAAAGATTGATTTGGAAATGAGTAATGATTCTACAGTCAGACTGGGCGATCTATATATAAGTTCATCTGACGGATATATTGAATCTGCAGAAATGTTAACTGATTCACATTTAAGATGTAAAATCGAAGCTGCAGTTAAGAGTGCAACAACAAAGTTTTATAGTACGAAAAAACCAAATAAAATTTTAATAAATGGAACACAAATTGACAATATAAATTATGATCAAAAAGAAGGAATTACGACTATTCAAAATGATGATGCTGCAATAATTGATGTAATTATTAAATAAGAATTGTTTTTGAGAAGTAATAATGAATAAATGTCGCATTTCTAATTGTTCCAATGTTGACTCACCCTTCGCATCTTCGATGCTCCTTCCTTTTCTTCCAAAAGATAGGGGTAACTCCGAGTACTTGGGGTGGGGTGAGTTAAATATTAAATGCGACAATAAATAGTTCCATATACTTGAACCCTAATATTGGCACAATTGATCACTTGTTAGTTGCGACTGCTTCTTTGTTAAATTGCCGTAAAAAAATCGAATTCTTCCAATCGTAAGGTTATTCAAATGTCTTATCAGCGTCATTTGATATCCAGAAAAGTTGTTTTCCAGGTTGCCGCTGCTGAATTGGTTCTTTCGCTGTTGATGATTAGACAACTGACAAATTCATACACGAATGATTCTGTTTGCAACCAGTGTTATGAACCTTTAGAGGTTAATTCGTTTCGGTTAAGAGGAAATTCCAACGAAATTACCGGAAGATTACCGGAAGGTCTAGATTGCTATTTGTCAAGAGATTATACGCTGCAGAGTTGGCATTTAAAGAATTACTAAAAATGAATGAAAATTTACCTGAAGTTCTTCTTTTCTCAGGACTAAATCAAATGGGCAAAAGCAATTTTCCTGAAGCAATTAACATTTTCACCAGTATTATTTCTGCTGATGACCAATTTGTACCTGAAGCGCAGTGGTATCTTGGATTGTGTTACATAAAAACCGGGGAAAATCTGAAAGCTCATTCCATCATGGGAATTTTGTCTGAAGCAGAAGGTATCTACAAGAAAAAAGCTCAGCTTATTCTTAAAAACCTAAAAGGTAATATATAAAAAACGAAATCGTTAAAATTAAATGAAACAGTGAAATTATAATCCAGGGTTCTTTCCTCCAGATTATTTTAACAGGTGAAATATCTCCAATCAGCGTGTATGCCTCCCAGAATCGGGGATTAATATACGATGGTGATGTAGTGTTAATATAATCCAGTTTAGCTTGCCTTATTGCTTCATTCTTTGGTTTACCTTGCGATAGATCACTGTAAAAGCTTCCTTTTATCTTGGATCTTGCAAAGTCTTCGACAGGCCAGGGCGTTTCAATTACAGCGGGAATTCCAGCCAGAACGAAATTGCGAATTGAGACAACGAAAACGAACGGTTGTTTGTGTTCATTACCAATAATTTCGAACTAACATCGGAAAAAAATTGCACTGATATACAAGCGTAAATGGCTGATCGAATCATTGTTTAAACAACTCAAACAGAAATTTATACTTGAGTATTTTTTAGGCGATGACGGAAATACAATTGTTATACAAATATGGTCGATAATGCTTGCTAACATGTTGGTAACCACTGTGAAGAGTAAAATCAAGCGCCAATGGATTTTTTCAAAAATGGTATTCATTATCAGACAGCACTGATGAGCTATATAAATATCTTTAACTTCTTAGAAGAGCCAGAAAAGTGTTGTAGGGACTTAATAGAAGAACACAAGGCAAAATATCAAAATACGCTCTTTACCGAAATTTAGGAGGCTTATTAAAAAAAACGAAAACACTTTTTCTGATTATCAGGGAGTTTATACGAAATAATTAATTAATCACGGTTTTACTGCACAATAATGATAAATATAAAAATGGACAGAAGAGAATTTATTAATGCTTCAGTAGTAACAAGTGCTGCTGTTATTGTTTCCCCATTTGTAAATGGGAAAGATTCAAAAGGAAAAACTGTTGATATTACTGAAATTAGTAAAGCAGTTGATATCCTAGCAAAACAATCAATTGGAGTTCCTGCAACTCAAATTCCTGTTATAATGGAGGTTGATGTTGTTGTTATTGGTGGTGGACCTGCGGGCTTTGGAGCCGCAATGCGCGCTGCAAGAAACGGATTAAGCACTGTGCTTGTAGAAAGATATAGTGGCCCTGGCGGAGCTGCAACAAGTGGCTATATGTGTGTTACAGGTCAAGGTGCCACCTTTCCGCTTCATACTGAATGGGTTGATGGATTACGTAAAGAAGGCTGGCTATTTGATGCTTGGAAAGCTTACCCACAATTGGAAAACAACGTACTGGTTCACCAATCCGGAAGGAATAGCTTTTACCCGGATGATGGAGCCTATGTGATGACCGAAATGCTCGAGAAAGCAAATGTAAAAATGTTATTCCTCACATTATTTGTTGACACCATTCTTAAACATAATTCAAAAGGTGAGAATAATATTGAGGCCATCGTCGTCGAAAATGCGTCTGGAAGACAGGCAATTAGAGGAAAAATATTCATTGACTCTACTGGTGTTGCAGATGTAGTTGCAAGATCAGGATCTCCCTTTATCAGCCCCGGAAATAGTAAAGGGCAGCCTGTTCCACCTTCTGTAATGTATAAAGTTAGTGGAGTCGATTTTGTAAAATTATTTGAATACCAAAAAATCGATCCTGCATTATGGACTGCTATTGCAAAGGCAAGAGCAGCCGGAGATATGCCACAGGAATTGTATCCACAATATTCGTTTGAAATTGGAGGCGGTTGGGAAGGGTACCGTGGACATCCTCAGCTCAATATGTGTGCCATCAGAGGTAATGGAGAAATGCTTATTTGGGGCTTTCCTCCAAATGAATGGGCAATTAATGCAGCAGAAAACGGTTTTGATGCTAGCCGATGTACAATAGGAATCAGAAGATTAAATATTGCAGAAGTGAAGTTTCTAAAGAAGTATGTTCCTGGTTTCGAAAACTCATATCTGTCAGGTATGGCTCCTTACATGGCTATCCGTGAGGGGCGTCATCCTCAAGGAGAATACGTTTTGTCGATGGATGATATAATAAACCAACGAAAATTTCCAGATGCAGTTTTAAAAAGTAGACAGGGAGACACAATGGACTGGGGTGAAGACATGAAACAACGTCCAAATGAAAGAGGAGAAATGGTTTGGAAGAAACCTAAAAGGACTAATCTCCCATCTTATACATTTGATATTCCTTACCGGGCACTTCTACCAAAGAAAACAAATAACCTAATTCTTGCAGGGGAGTGTTTATCTAGTACTTACGAGTGGTTTTACTCTAGAAGACTAATCCCATGGTGCATGAGAACAGGTGAAGTTGCGGCAACCGCAGCAACTATGGCAATTAAGCAAGGAATTTCGGCCAAAGAGGTCAATTGGAATTGTGGATATTATACTGATTGATCTGATTTCAATTCTCTGAAAATAATCTCCAAAAAATTGATGAATTGAGAATCTTCGAAAAAAATTTATTACGTCACTGGTTTAAATCATGATTTGAATGAGAAAATATATTTATTCATTATTCTTTGCAATTGTATCATTTGTGTTTCTTGGGTTTTATTCATCATCAGTTGAAAGACCGAATGATAGTTTTTGGAGGAATAAAGGTAGACTCATTACTCATCAATTTGTCGATAAAAATGACTCTATTTCAGGTCAGGAAATCTTTGAATTACTGGATAGTAAAGGCTTAACAATTTGGTTTTGTCGTGATATTCATAAACAAGTGTGCATGAATGGCTTGTGTAAAATGATTCATTTATGGCTATTTTGGGATGGCGAAGGGAAATACCTTGGTATACGGTTGCCAGAAAATGAAGTGCTTACAAAATTGGGGCATAACAATTTTGAACCTACCGATTATCAAACGCTTGATTGTATCCTCAAGGATACTTCATCTTTACTGAAAGAATTGAAATTAGAAATTTTAACAGATGAAAGCGCAACAAAGAATAAACACGAGGTGGATGTCTATACGGGAGCAACTAAACCAACTTTATCTCAAGTTGTAGTCAACGGAGCAGTTTATACTTGTTATGCACTTTGGCATACTGTATACGGACAATCACAAAAAACAATTATGGATATTCTGAATAAACGGATCAATCAAAGCTATCTGGCACTCCTTTTTAAAAGCGAAAATCCATTTCATGTTTCACTTGCTATCAGTAGTGTTGAAAAGCATCCCGAATTCCATACTTACTTTTATCCACAGATTATCTCCGTAATTAAATCAACCGATCCTTCTCTTTCAAAATTGGCTCTGGATTATTTTGAACCGGCCAAGCTTAAAGATGTAGTTATACAAAAGAAATTGGTGATGTTAAATGTTAGTCCACAAAAGAAATATGACATTATTTGGAAATTCACGAAAGTCGAGGAAACCAGTAATTTTGTGTTAGCTAAGATGCTGGTATTATACAAAAATCATAAACTGATTGATGGTTCATTAAATTTGATCTTAAGTCTAATTAAAAGTGATAACCTATTGAACCGAAGGATCGTTAAACTTCTTAACCGAATTGAAGCTTCTGAAAACACATATAATCAAAACCTTATTCGTATAGTTTTGAATAATTGTAAAAAGATCTGACCAAAACTATAAATAATTATGATATGCTTTTGATAATTAATTGCATCTATTGTTTTTGCCAACAGGAAAATAGGTAAATCAAAAAATGGAATAGCATTTTTATGATACTCCCCAATTATAAGACACAAGTCATTTTTCGTGTTTCAATGTATAAAATTATTTGACAATAAATTATAAATATTTTGCAAACTAATTTTTATATTTATTGAATAATTACAGGCTGCCTAATATTTAACAAAATTTTAAATCCTAACCCATGTCAAATGAAAAATGTTTATTGATCATTGTAGATCTTGAAAAAAAATTAGCTGAAATAGAATCAGATACTGATCCTATTTTAATACGTTCACAAAATGCTGTTGTTTGTTGTAAGAATGCACTGACAGAAATAAAGGAAGTTGTC
>JANYLE010000127.1 GCA_025363795.1 Mariniphaga sp.
AAAACTTTCTTTGCATCGTCCTGTCCAATCACATATTGATCAAGAAAATCCTTAATTTCTTTAGGTTTTTTCAACTCAACAGCAGTCAGATCGAAATTTTTATTCTTTTTAAATTCCTCATCTATTATGGCGTGTGCCTGCTCAATGCAGTTTTCACAGATGTGACCCTCCATTCCGGCAATCAGGATCTGAACATCTTTCTTATCCCTACCACAAAACGAGCATTTATCCATTTTCTTCATTATACAAAATAAGAGTTACGTAACCGGAGGAAAAGCTCCAAGTTACTTTTTCACACGTATCAGGATATCATCAATCATTCCGTATTCCTTAGCTTCTGCAGAAGTCATCCAGTAATCACGGTCCGAATCCTGTTCAACCTTTTCAATCGTTTGTCCTGAATGAAATGCAATAATCTGATACAATTCAGTTTTTAACTTTGAAATCTCCTTTGCGACAATCTGTATATCAGAAGCCTGCCCCTGAGCACCGCCCATTGGTTGGTGAATCATAATCCGCGAGTGTTTCAAAGCTGATCTCTTTCCTGTTGTTCCCGCCGTCATTAAAACAGCGGCCATTGAAGCAGCCATTCCTGTACAGATTGTAGCTACATCACAACCAATATACTGCATCGTATCATAGATTCCAAGCCCTGCATGAACTGAACCACCTGGTGAATTGAAATAGATCTGAATATCCTTTCCCGGATCGGATGATTCGAGAAATAGTAACTGGGCCTGAATAATATTGGCCACATCATCGTCAATCGCAACACCAAGAAAAATAATACGATCCATCATCAAACGGGAGAAAACATCCATCTGGGCAATGTTCAACTGACGTTCTTCAATGATTGTGGGAGAAATATAACTATTTGAATAAACTGATTGGTATTTGTGTAAACTCAGACTGCTGATGCCTGAATGCTTTATCGCATACTTGCGGAATTCGTCACTATTCGCGTTCATAATACTTTATTATTAAAATGAAAAACTTTGTAAGAACAATTCGTTTACCGGAGGCATATTCAACTTCCTGACAAAAGAATTGTCCCACAAAGTTATAAAAATACAGCTAATCCAATGATTAGATGTTTATTTTTCAAACAGATCGTCAAACTCTTTTTGTGTTACCATCTTTGTTTCGAGGCCACACTTTTCTTTGATCAACTCAAGAACTTTATCTTCGATTTTTTTATCTGTCATACGTTGCTTCTGATCCTTATCCTGAAGGATTGAATTGGCGTAGTTATCGAGATATTCTTCAGGAACATTAAACATGCCGTATTGACGGAACTGCATCAGAGCCATTTCGCGCGCCATGGCAGTAATATCCTGTTCATCAATTTTTAATCCGTTCTCTTTTACTAATTGATTTTTAATCAATGTCCATTCGAAATCAGTGCGGTAATTGCCAAATTCTTCTTCGATTTGTTCTGCAGTCACTTTATCATTGGTCTCAACCAGCCATCGTTTTAAAAATTCCTCAGGTAATTTCATTGCTACAGCATTCGTCAACGCAACTTTTGCATCAATTAAGAACCTGTAATTACTTGAATATATATTATTTGACTTTAACTCTTCAAGTATTTTTTCGCGAAATTCTTCTATCGTTTTTACTTCAGTAGCGTCGCCATAAACTTTCTTAATCAATTCTTCATCAATAACCGCGGGCACAAAAGTATTAATCTTACTAATTGTAAAATTAAAATCGGCTTCGACTGTATTGATTTCATCATCCTTAACCTTCAAAAGATGTGCAACTTCATGATCGTTTGCCATTGCAACTCTAGGGTTGAATTTCAAAACATCACCAACTTTGGCACCAATGAATAGCTTTTGAATGGCTTCGTCTTTAATTAACTGAACTGCTACCTGAACATTTTCAGAAACAATACCACCTTCAAGAACGAGTCCTTCCGCATCAAGTTGAGCAAAGTCACCTATCATTGTTTCTTTTTCGCCAACAACCTCTGCCGGGATATTCTCTCCAAAACGATTTGCATAACCTTCGATTTGGTTATCAATCAAATTGCTATCAACAATTACCTCATAATAAGGTAACTTTCCAATTTTCGCATAGTCAACATTGATCACTGGACTTAAGCCAAGATCAAAAGCAAATTCGAAATCAGCATCCTTATCGAAATCAACTTTCGCTTTCTCGGTAACAGATGGAAGCGGTTCACCCAGAATATTCAGGTTTTCGTCAACAATATATTTCGTGAGTTCGCGACCCAGCAATTTGTTTACCTCTTCAGCAAGGGCTGATTTTCCGTACATCTTTTTGATCAGTCCGGCAGGTACCATCCCTTTGCGGAATCCAGGCATATTGGCCTTTTTACGGTAATCCTTTAAAGTTTCATTAACCGTTGCCTCATAGTCTTGCTTTTCAATGGCAATTCTGACAACAACATTCAAATCATCAATACTTGTCTTCGAAATTTTCATAGTTTTCTCCTTTATGATCTTAAATGTCTTCGGGTAAAACAAAAATCTTCCCGGAGTTTAAATTAAAAAACCGCCTTATTTCCATTAAGGAAAAAGGCGGTTGATTGGGTTTCTGTGCGGATGAAGGGACTCGAACCCCCACGCCTCTCGGCACCAGATCCTAAGTCTGGCGCGGCTACCAATTACGCCACATCCGCATTTTTTAGCGCTGCAAAGATAACTATGTTTTTTAATTTTGAGGGGTGCCTGAAAAATTAATCGCAATTATTCTGTTGCATCGCCATTTTGTATATTCTCCTTCTTAACTACTGGACGGCGGAGTTCGAAATTCTGACCCAGGTACAGCCTGCGAACTTCATCATCAGCAGCAAGTTCCTCGGCAGATCCACTATTCAGAATCCGCCCGTCGTATAATAGATAAGAGCGGTCAGTAATCGATAAAGTTTCGTGAACGTTGTGGTCAGTAATCAGAATACCTATATTTTTATCCTTTAAGCGAAATACAATTTGCTGAATATCCTCTACTGCGATCGGATCGACGCCGGCAAAAGGCTCATCGAGCAAAATAAATGCTGGATTAATCGCCAGGCATCGGGCAATCTCAGTTCGCCGCCTTTCACCACCCGACAATTGAATTCCGCTGCTTTTCCGCACACGCTGTAGTCCGAATTCGTCAAGTAATGATTCAAGTTTCTCATGCTGATATTCCTTCGAAAAATCAGTCATTTCCAAAATTGAACGGATATTATCTTCCACGCTCATTTGCCTGAATATAGAGGCTTCCTGAGCAAGATAACCAATGCCCAATTGCGCTCTTTTATAAACAGGGAAAGAGGTGATGTCTTTATCATCCAAAAATATCTGACCACTGTTGGCTTTTATAAGTCCAACAATCATGTAAAAAGAGGTCGTTTTACCGGCACCATTTGGCCCCAGCAAACCTACAATTTCACCCTGATTCAACTCAAGCGAAACGCCTTTTACAACAGTTCTGCTCCTGTATTTTTTAACTATATTCTCGGCTCTTAATTTCATTATTCTCTATGTATCACAAATTATTAAGCTTCAAGAAGTTCCTTGACATCCCTCTTTTTCTCAATTCTTCTCGAAAGAAAAACGCCTAATTCATAAAGGAGAAGCAATGGTCCGGACACGAGCAACATACTAAACACATCGGGTGGCGTGATGATTGCAGCCAATAAAAGCAATATAATATAAGCATGTCTCCGGTAACTCTTCAAAAAACTTGAACTGATCAATCCCACTTTACTTAAAAAATAGATTACGATCGGGAGTTCAAAAACGATTCCACTTCCAAGAACGATAGAACTCACCGTGCTTACATAGGAAGTCAGGTTGATTTGGTTTACTATTTCGGTACTCACGCGATATGAACCAAAAAAATGGGTTGAAAGGGGTACAATCATAAAATAACCAAACATGATTCCGGTCAGAAACAAAAATGAACTGTAAAAGACTGCACCAGTCGCATGTTTGCGCTCTTTTTCGTACAAAGCTGGTTTAATAAAACGCCAGAATTCCCAGAAGATATAAGGGATAGCGATGATAATTCCTCCGACCATTGCGAGGTTCAAATGGGTTGTGAACTGACCCGCCATATCAATATTAATAATTTCAAATGGTTGTGTATTGAGAGCCAGATCAGGGGAATTGAATTTCTGAGCCACCCAGGCAAATGCTCTGTTGGTAATAAATGCAGGATATTTAGGAGCAAAGAGAATATTGTCCATAATGAATCTCACATTTATAAAAACGAAAACCGCGCCGACAATGACAGCCACTGATGCACGAACAAGGTGCCAGCGCAATTCCTCAAGATGTTCAAGAAAAGACATCTCCTCGCTGCTTTTGGGCAGTTTCGCTACTTTTACCTCTTTCCCTGAAAGAATTCCCTTTATGGACATTTATTGTGAATTAATTTTTACGATAAATCGGATTCGAATACTAAATTCAGCGGCAAATATACGATTCTTTGCCCCATTTATTTCAGTAAAAACCCATCCAGAAAACGGGCCAATGTTAAATTTTTGTGATATGATATCAACTACTTGTTCCCGGCAATATAATTAATAACTTAGTCCTAGTAAAACAAATTCACCAGAATATACTTTGACGAACATAATGACGGATAAAAATTCATTAAATGCCCAGCTTCAAAAGTACTTTGGCTTTGATCGGTTCAAAGGACAACAGGAAGAGGTAATTAACAGCATATTAGACGGAAACGACACTTTCGTATTGATGCCAACAGGTGGTGGAAAGTCGCTTTGTTACCAACTTCCTGCGCTGATGCAGGAGGGTACAGCGATTGTTATATCTCCCCTAATTGCGTTAATGAAAAATCAGGTTGATGCCATCAGAAGTTTCAGTACTGACGATGGAGTTGCCCATTTTCTAAATTCATCCCTCACAAAAACTGCAATCCAGAAGGTAAAAGAGGATATTGGCAGGGGCCAAACCAAACTTCTTTATGTCGCACCCGAATCGCTGACAAAACTGGAAAACATTGATTTTCTTAAAGGAATCAAAATATCCTTCTACGCAATCGACGAAGCACACTGTATTTCGGAGTGGGGACACGATTTTCGTCCGGAGTACAGAAGGATCCGTCCAATTGTCAATGAAATTGGGCAAGCTCCAATCATGGCGCTTACTGCAACTGCAACACCAAAGGTTCAGCACGATATTCAGAAAAACCTTGGTATGCAGAATGCCAAGGTTTTTAAGTCATCGTTTAACAGACCTAATCTCTATTACGAAATACGCCCTAAGGTTAAAGCTAAAGATCAAATAATAAGGATGATAAAAAGCAATCCCGGTAAATCTGGGATTATTTATTGTCTGAGCCGCAAAAAAGTTGAAGAGATTGCCGAGTTGCTTCAGGTCAACGGGATTAAAGCCCTCGCTTATCATGCAGGGATGGATTCTGCAACACGTTCAGCCAATCAGGATAAGTTCCTGATGGAAGAATCAGATGTTATTGTTGCAACTATTGCATTTGGAATGGGAATCGACAAACCGGATGTCCGTTTCGTTATCCATTACGATATTCCCAAATCACTTGAAGGCTACTACCAGGAAACTGGTCGGGCGGGACGAGATGGTGGTGAAGGAAAGTGCTATACTTTCTACAGTTATAAAGACATTCAGAAGCTTGAGAAATTCATGCAAGGCAAGCCTGTTGCAGAACAGGAAATCGGGCAACAGTTATTACTGGATACCGTCGCTTTTGCCGAATCATCACTTTGTCGCCGGACCATACTTCTTCATTATTTCGGAGAGAAGTATGAAACAGAAAATTGCGGTTTCTGTGACAACTGTTTGAATCCAAAAGAACAAATAGAAGGAAAAGATTTGATCGTCATTGCCTTAAAAGCAGTCATCGAAGTAAAAGAGCAATGCAAAGGCGAAAACCTTGTCAATATATTAATGGGTGTAGAAAATGCAACGGTAAAATCGTTTTCACATGATTTACTTGATATTTTCGGAGCAGGCGATGAATACGATGACAAGATATGGAATGCGGTGTTCAGACAGTGTATTATTGCCGGATTCCTCACGAAAGACATCGAAAACTACGGAGTTTTAAAACTCACCGATGAAGGCCGAGCATTTCTGGCCAATCCTAAATCATTCATGATTGTTAAAAATCATGATTATGAGTCGGAAGAAGAGGGTGATGAAGCTCCTCAGGGTGGGGCTGCTGCAGGTGATCCGGAATTGTTTGCCATTCTAAAAGACCTGCGTAAAAAGATCGCCACAAAACAGAAACTGCCACCATTTGTTATTTTTCAGGATCCGTCACTTTCTGACATGTCGATCCAATATCCAACCACGATCGAAGAACTTCAAAGTATTATCGGTGTTGGTCAGGGGAAAGCTCAGCGGTACGGCAAACCTTTCGTTGAACTGATCAAAACGTATGTCGAAGAGAAAGGAATAGAGCGGGCACAGGATATGGTCGTGCGCTCAGTTGCCAACAAATCGAAAAACAAGGTCTATATTATCCAAAGTATCGACCGGAAATTAGCCCTCAACGAGATTGCGGATGCCAAGGGAATGAGCCTCGATGAATTACTTACCGAACTCGAAGCCATTGTAAACTCCGGAACCAGGATCAATATCGATTATTACATCGACGCAGTAATGGATGAGGATCAGATTGAAGACATTTTCAGGTATTTCAGAGAAGATGCCCAGTCGGACACAATGGAAGAAGCATTGGCCGAATTTGGGGATGACTATGAAGTTGAAGAGATCCGTATGGTGAGACTTAAGTTCCTCACAGAAATGGGAAATTAAAGAATACCAAAACTATTTGACTATTGACGACTTAAATACAGCTTGTAGTTACCTAATACAGATCAGCAGTAGCGAGTAAATTAATTGCAGGAGCAGCACATATCCTTGTTGGTGAAAGAAAATAGATTCCGACAGCTAAAAAAAGGATCGCAGTTCGCTATTTGCATTTCCGGATTGGTTATTTGATCATCGCAGTTCATCATTTGACAAACGCAGTTCGCTGTTTAAAGATCCGGGGTCGCTGTTTGATCATCGCAGTTCATCATTTTAATACTATAAAACGCTACTTTTTCCGAAACAGGCCGTTACTTTAAAATCCCAGTTCATCATTTGATCATCGCAGTCCATCATTTAAATAATACAGCTCGCTATTTAAAAATCCGGGTTCGTTGTTTGATTATCGCAGGTCATCATTTGACAAACGCAGGTCGTTGTTTAAAGATCCGGGTTCGCTGTTTGATCATCGCAGGTCATCATTTGACAAACACAGGTCGTTGTTTAAAGATCCGGGTTTGCTGTTTGATCATCGCAGGTCGGCCATTTAGAAGTCAGGTAGGCTGATCAAAAACATCAGATCGATTCTGCCAAAGGTAGTTTTATATAAAATGTAGTACCCTCATCATGGCTGGACTTAAACCAAATCTGGCCGTTGAAATTCTCAATAATTCGTTTCGTGATCGCCAGTCCCAAACCCATACCGCTTGATTTTGTGGTAAAGCTCGGATCGAACAGTTTATCCTGCAATTCAAGTGGAATCCCAATACCATTGTCGGTTACCGAAATATACGCCCAATTCTTGTCTTGGCTGATCTCTACCTTTACGACCCCTCTCCTATCGCGTTGAATGGCTTGAATCCCATTTTTAATCAAATTAATGATCGCCCGGCCTAACTGATCTTTGTCGGCCATTACCAAAACCTGCCCCTCAGCCAATGTTGTAAATTGAACCGAGGCATTATTTGTATTTTCGAAAAGCAAAACAACCTCCCTGACACTTTCCGATATATCAATCAATTCATTGCGAATCATGGGCATCCTGGCAAAATCTGAAAATGAGGAAGCAATCAGCGACAGGACATCAATCTGCTCGATCAAAGTGTGGCTCACGCGGTCGAAATAATCATCAAAATTTTCAGTTCCCAATTTCTTTATGCGTTGCAAATATTGGATGCTCAATTTCATCGGAGTCAGCGGGTTGTTAATCTCATGAGCCACCTGGCGCGCCATCTCCTGCCAGGCTGATTCCCGTTCCGACCTGGCCAACAGATCTGCACTTACTGCCAGCTCATCCACCTTTTTATTATACTCTTTAGCGAGCCTTCCTATTTCATCCTCACCCAGGTATTCAATTTTTGCATTTGTTTTGCCTAATTGAATTCCCTTCAGGTTCTTCTCAATCTGAAGCAATGGAGCAGTCAATTTGCGGCTAATCAGCAGAGCGACAATCAGACTAAACATTATCAGCAAGATATACAGATTTGAAAACGCCACAATAAAACCGGAAACCTGCTTTTTATAATCGTCCTGCCTTGTAAAATAGGGAAGATTGAGGTACCCGATCAATTTGCTGTTGTGGTTATAAACAGGAGAATATGCAGAAGAAAAATTCATTTCACCCAGGTTTTCATCATGAAGGAAAACCGTTTTCTGATCGACCGAAATCGCTTTAAAAGCCGTAGGATCCATCCGGCGCGATATCAGTCCGCGGTCATAAATCTCACTTCTGGATGTTGCAAACAACCTGCCATTAAGATCGTAAAGGTTAATATCCGAACGAATAATATCGGACAGAACAATAAGCTGTTCATTCATAAAATCGTGCATTGGCGCATTTAATTCGTCCTCCTGACCAATCCGGATACTCAACTCGGAGGAGACAGACTTCAGCTTTTCGTTAAGATTATCCTGAAGCGAATTAAGAAGTTTATTGGAATTATAAACCATCAGACCCACGCCAATGATGGTTAAAATTCCCAACAATGAAAGGATTAGTGTCAATTGAATTTTCTCCCTGAAATCGAGCTTTTTGTTTCGGATATTAAAGTTCCGCTCGTTAAAAAGCAAAACTGTCGCCCCGATCAGGTAGAACAGCAGAAATAAATAGGGGAATGTACTGATCTGTTCGTAGATGTTCGTTTCCGGATCACTCACGATCACGTAATTATTCCCGTTACGGTTGTAAGCGGAATGGCGGTAGCCGTTTTTTGAGTAATGAGTATATTCATTCTTCAGAGAAATCTCGGCAGGAAGATGCATGCCAAACTGATAATCTCCGCCACGATCGACGAGTTCACCATCAAAATATTTGGCATAACTGAAACCACCATCCTGGCTTTCGCGCGAAGCATGCTCATCCAGCAATAGCTCCGGATAGCCTTTCCCCTCAGGTATCACCTTTGAGTTGAGCTCAATAAATACTTTGACTGGAATTTTCACCGAATTCAGCAGATCAAGCTGACCCAAATAAGAGATCCGCCCGTTAACGCGGTCCATAAAATAGAAGTTGCTTCCTGATACCAGCATCCCCTTGGTCTTCCGTAAATTATCGAAAAACGAAAGGCACGGATAATACTTATTCTCATCGGTAATAAATACACTATCCACGGGACTGCAAACCGTTATCTGCAAGTTGTAATTGCGCCAAAAACCCGTGAAATAATTATTTAAGAAATAGGATTCCAGCGACTTATAAGGGGGTGACAAATAATACTGAATAATGGTATCCTGTCTTAGTTTGCTGTCAAGTTCGGACAAAAAGATCTCAGCCCCCGGATCTCTTTCGGAACTCAATTTGACGGCCCACATATCCATCACCTTACTCTTCTTTTCCAATATCAGATGCTGCGCATAAAGATTGACATAGCCAGCGCCCACTATTGACATGATTAAAAGAAAAGTGTATTTGAATTCCCTGATTTTGGCGATCTCAAACCGGGCGATAATTACGACGACCAGTAGGTAATAAATAAATGGCGTCCAATCAATTGGATAGCACAATGACGAAATTGTAAATCCTCCAATTGCACCGGTAATCAAGAGACCAAATACAAAATTTCTGAATCCAAGTTCCCTAAAGTAAAAAGATCGAAGGCGCAATACGACAATGATAAAACCGATCACATGTAGTGCAATACTAAAAAAAGCATATATGTTGACCCCCGAAAACTCAAGGTCGCTGAAAAACTCCAGCGAAATACCTGAATTCGCGAATAAGAGCTTCATCAATACGACTGAAATCGTGAAGTAAATCGCAACAAATAAAAACGAGGCGATCATCCTGATAACTTTACCCGTTTTCGCCTTTGAAATATCAGTCAATATAAAGAACGCCTGCGCGATATGAAACATCAGGATAGAAAGGAGAACAAATTCACCCAGAGAGTCCAACCAGCTGCTATAGGCAAAATCGTGGGGAGAGAATAAGTTTGACTGGAAGAGGGAAGCCGGCCACTTTAATTCACTTAAAATCATGTAGAGAATTACAGGAATACTCGGCGAGATGATCAGTTTAAGGCTTATCGGCAGCCGTTTATTCCTTTTTAGCCAAACATTCAACTGGGCTAAAATCATCAGAGCAAAGGCGAAAAATAGCAATGCCGGAAGGTCAGAGTTGCTGCCCGAACTATTATCATCATTTGAACTCCTGATTGAAAATAGGGATGTTCCATCCGGGCGACGGATATTTAACGCGCCAGACTTGGGAGACGAAAGTACAGAATCATCATCGGGCAGGTTAAAATCACTTTGAAAAGAACTTTTGATATATCGGTTACGATATGGGAATTCCCGTTTAATGAGGATGAATCCTTTAATAGTATACTCACCTGACTTGCGGGAAGTTTGATAATACCATCCGGTTGGCAAATGGACCAATCCCTTTGAATTTTTAATCCCATTGCCATCCGATGGAAAAGCGATCAACGACGAGGACCAAAACAAAAAAGCATTTTCATTCAAAATGGCGACTTCGAGCCCGTCATCATTGTGATTAAAAAGAGTAAGCAAAGACCAATCGTTTAATACTTTAGGATTAGCAATAAGACGATTGGCAACAGAATCGACCAGGAGTGAAAGTTTCTTCTCTTTCTTTTCAAAAACTTTATAAATGCGGTTTGGTTCCTGGTCACGATTGTCATCATTAAATAAAACAAACTCGCAAAGCAACAATGCCAACAGGATTGGCAAGGCAATTAGTAAATAAATATTTCTACCTGCAAATCGGCTCATCTGTAAAAATTTGTCTTTTAACGTCCCAATGGAATTCGTCCTGAAATACTGTGACTCATTTCATAACCATTACTCATGATGATATGGTTCATTTTTGATAATTGTCATTGCCCGGTAAACTTGCTCAACAAAAATCAAGCGCACCATCTGATGAGAAAAAGTCATTTTCGACAGTGATATTTCACTGTCTGACCTTTGATAAACAGCTTTCGAGAATCCATAAGGGCCACCAATAATAAAAACAACCTGGCGCAACCCTGCAATCATTTTTTTCTCGATCCACTTTGAAAACTCAATGGATGAGAGTTCTACCCCACGCTCATCAAGCAAAACCACATGATCACCCGATGAAACCTGGTTAAGGATCAGCTGCCCCTCTTTTTCTTTCTGAAGTTCAGCTGAAAGCGAACTCCGGTTTTTAATATCAGGAATTACCCTGATTTCGAAAGGGATATAAAAAGAGAGCCTTTTCACATAGTCATCAATGCCCTCTTTCATGTATTTTTTGTCAGTGTTCCCTATTGTTATCAAAAGTATTTTCACAAAAAAACATATTTAAATTTGATTATCAGCCACATGAATCATGCAACTAATACTCTTCACAAACAACCTCATTTAAATCAGGTTCCTTTCAACGACGGATAATAAAACATCAATGATTGGCGCACTTTATTCTGATTAACTGTAAAGATACTACTTTCTGCAAAACGGATTACTTAAAATGCTATTGGTTCACCTCTGCAAGAATTTGTTGATTAATGACAACAGAAAAGTTTTAAAGCAAGTAACAACGATTTGTTTTATTGTTTCTTCGACACAAAAAGGGTGTCTCAAAATTTGAGACACCCTTTTTGAAATTTTTATTCCCTGAAATATATTATGGCTGTGTAACTGTATTCATCTGAAGTGTTACTGCTGTCTGGGCAAGCATTCTTCCGTTTATTGTTGCACCGGTCTGCATGTTAATACCGGTCTGACCTAAAATGTTTCCTTCAAAATGACTGGTCGTACCTAAAGTAACTGCACCAGCAGTCTGCCAGAAAATATTCTTTGCCAATGCACCACCTGCCAATGTAATCCGAACTGCAGAACTCATCTTAAGTGTTCCGGCAACCTGGAATATCCAAACATCAGTCGCGCTACCTGAGATAGTTACATCAGTTGGAATGATAACAGCTGTGGTGAATTTATATAGACCAGCTGTAAGTGTTTTGCCACCGATATTCCCTGCACCTAGATTCAAGAAATTTGGGTTTGAACGTCCTGCTGCATCGGTATAGGCAGTTTGCATATCACCAACGGCAGTAGTCAACCTGGTAGCGTTAGTTACCCGGCAAGGAAGTGGACCGGCAGCATCAACTGAATATATAGTTCCTGTAACTTCAGAACATTTTAAAAGAATAGCAGCACCTGAGATAGGACTTGAGCCAATATCACCAGTTACGGCAGATTTATAGACATCGGTAATTCCTGTTTTTGATAAAATCACAAATTCGCCCGCAACCCCTAGATTTACTACATTCAATGCTGCGCCTTTTGTCTCAAGCGAAGCCGATTTTTCAACTAAAGCACCTGAAGCTAATGCAGCGGTATTTCCTGACATATCAGAAGATCCACTTGCGAGATCCTTACTACATCCGGACATTAAAACAACGAATAACATTGCCGAGGTTGGCAAAACGTTTTTGAGTTTCATTAGATTTTATATTAAATCGTGACTTCATTGTCACAAAGCAAAGGTGATGTCTTTATTACACTAAAAGTTATATAAATTTGAAATAAAGTTACAATATTCCCACCCTTTATTTTACACATAGAATCAGAAAACAACCGCATATACTATTCATAATCCTCATATATAAATACTTAAACACAATAATCACAGAGGCATTTATTTACATCCATGTAAATATATTTTACTGTCACCTTTTTCATAGACTATATAATTACGATGTCAAAGATAAAACAGCACTGTGATCCGCTCAAAATCAAATTTGAAAGTCTGAAAATGATGAGACGCTCCCATTTTGATTCACTCTTCAAATTGGTCCTTGCGACATCTCATATTAGCTGATTTCTTATTCGGAAAGAGAAATCAACCATTCGGCTTTTTTCCTCCATTTTTTAATCATTGCCATTTTTGTAATATTGCACAGTAGAACAATAAAATCAATATTCGATCAAAACCAATAAAAACACTATCTTTATGAAGGCGTTTGGTACCGTGGTAAAAGGTAACGTCATGCAGTTTTTCCAAATTTGCATGGTTCTTGTAGAAGGATACTAAAAATAATATCAAAGTAATGAGAAAGAAATCTGGAATTGTTATGCTTTTTATGCTTTTGCTTTCGATGGGTCCATTAGTCTCCCTGGGGCAAATTCCTCCGCAAATTATATCAGGACTGAAAGCAGGTGATGCCAAAGTAGTAGCATCTCACTTTAACGAGAATATAGAATTGGTAGTAGTTGACCGTGAATTAGTTTGCTCTCAGGCACAAGGAGAACAAATTTTAAAGGATTTTTTCGCCCGTAATAAGCCGATTGATTTTAAGATCACCCATCAGGGTAGTGATGACTCCTCCTATGCGATTGGAAAAATGCAAACTGCCAATGGCAATTTCAGGGTTTACTTTCTCCTTCGGTCAAAGGGGGGGAAGGCTCAGATTGTTCAACTTAAGATTGACAAAGATTAGTTTTCAAACGGTAATTTGCGCTTGATGTCAATATGGACAACTTATAAACAACTGATAATTAATCGTGCCGAAGCGATCGGTCAAAAGGCGAGATTAATAAAACTCCCCTTTTTTGACGGGGAACCGCTCTATGATGTCGCTGTATTTTTCTGGAAAGGACTTATAGACGGAGCCATCTCAACCAGAGCTTCAGCTATTGCGTTTAATTTTATTCTGGCGATTTTCCCAGCCATTATCTTCATATTCACCCTTATTCCATATATTCCGATCGACAATTTCCAGCAGCAACTGTTGATTTTACTCCAAAGTATCCTGCCTCACAATGCGTTTCTGGCAATTCAGGGAACCATTGAAGATATTATCCTTCAACCCCGTGGGGGATTACTCTCATTTGGGTTCTTAGCTGCCTTTATCTTCTCTACTAACGGAATTGTTTCTGTAATTGCTGCATTTAACGGTACTATTCACGCCATTGAAACAAGGACGTGGATTAATCAACGCCTTGTGGCCTCCATTCTGGCAGTAATCTTAATGCTCCTGATAACTATAAGTATTGCCCTAATCACAGCCAGTCAGGCAGTAATGAATTTCTTAGTCCAAAATGGGGTCTTGCAAATCAACCTAACTTACTATCTTCTGCTTGGTGGTAAGTGGCTTGTTATTTGTGCATTAGTTTTTTTCGGCTATGCATTTTTGTTTTACCTGGCCCCGGCACGCAAAACAAAATTCCGGTTTATCTCAGCAGGTGGAACATTAGCTACTATCCTGACAATCATCACGACAATAGGATTTTCCTATTACATTAATAATTTTGGGAAATACAACTCCCTGTATGGTTCGATTGGAACATTAATTGTTGTAATGCTTTCCTTTTATTTCAATGCCTGGATTCTCCTTATCGGCTTCGAATTAAATGTAAGCATATGGCGTTCAAGAAGAAATAATTCTGACAGCAACCCATTTGACGAATCAATTGATCAGTAGTTCCATTCTATTGATACTTTCAAAACACATTCATTCTATGCGAAACTTAGTTACCTTGTGTAATCCATCCATCGGGATATTTATCCTTTAATTCTTCCAGGGACTTCTTAGTCTGACTAAAGTTATCATACCTGATTGCGACCCTGAAAAATTCGGCATCACCAAGTATTGTTGCATCATATCTTTCAGACCGCAGTTGGCTAACCAGCTTACTGGCCAGATCTTTGTCTTTGAATGAGCCGAGGATAAGATAAAACTTCGTCCCATTAACATTCTTGGAATCAATCGCCACATGCTCATCTTTATAAGGGCTATAACCTTGTGCAGGTTTTTGGTTTGAATAATCCCCTTTTTCCTGTTTGACTGGCTCACCTCTTAAAAATCCGGGAATATATAATTCAGTTCTCCTGTTTTCCCGATGTTGAGTTGGGGTACAATTTTCGTTGCACTTATTAATCAATTGAGATTTACCATACCCGACACCAGTGATCCGTTTATTGTCAATCCCTTTCGAAATAACGAAATCAATCGCAGCCTTTGCCCTTAACTGAGACAGCTTAAGGTTGTATTTTTCTGTCCCCCGGCTATCTGTATGAGCGCTTAATTCAACTTTCATTTCAGGGTTTTCTTTCAATAGCAATACCAATTGATCAAGTTCGATCGCGGACTCCGGCAGAATATCCCATTTATCGAAATCGTAATAAATATTGTGCAGAATGATCTTTTTATTGGTAATAAGATCCATCCAGATGGTATCCCTGGTTATTTCTTTGCTATCCATTTTACATGCCAGCAATGTTTTTGACTTTTCAGAATAGCCGATCTTGGAGGCTGTCACTTCGCAATCCTTTTCATTACAAGGGAAAGATGCAACTTTACCTGAAGCATCGGTAAGATAAGCCAGTTGATCACATGCGACTATCCTGACACCGGGAATTGCGTGCCGGTTGCCGTTATCAAAAGCATATAACTCCCGGAATCTTTTTTGCAACTTTATCCTTTTGAAATTAAATTTGTAGATATCATCGCTTCCGGTACCTGGCCGGTTTGACGTGAGGTAACCAAACTCCGCATCAGTTGGAATTGTCATCGCAAAATCATCTGACTGACCGTTGATTGGATTATCAAAATGAATGATCTCACTGTAATCCGATGGGAACCTGGTATAATACAAGTCAAATCCCCCGTTTCCCGATCCTACTTCCGAAGAATAGATAAGAAATTGGCCATTTAAATTTTGATCTGTAATAAACGGGAACTCCTCTTTTTCTGCAGAATTTATCTTAGGACCAAGATTGACCGGGTTCTCCCATTTTCCATCTTTCCTTATTGAATAATAAAGATCTGTTTTCCCAAAACCTCCCGGTTTATCGCTTGAAAATACCAAAGTATCACCTGACGCTGTTATTGCCGGATGTCCCACGGAATATTCAGTACTATTGTAAGGGAAATCGAGCACTTTCTCCCATCGGCCATTGATCTGTTTCGCAATAATAATCTTCAGTCTGTTGATCTCCTTCTGAAAAGGTCTCAGCTTAGCTGTTTGATCGTCGTAATTCTGAGTTACGAAGAGTTCACCCGTTTTTGAACACCAGGCAACGGGTCCATCATTATACCGCGTGGCAAATTCATCAATCGCTACCCGTTTACCGACTACGTTACCCTGATTGTCAATTTTAGCTTTGTAAAGATCGAAGAACTCCTTTTTTTTCAGTTTGTTATCAGTTTTATTGAAAAGCTTGTCATTATAACTCGTGAAATAAAGAGTATCCTGAACAACCGACGGGCCAAAATCACTATGGATCGAATTTGTACTTATTTCGGAAATTTTCAATGCCGAACTATCAAAAATCCGGTTGTCTTTACTTTGGGGGTAAGCAATCGATGAATAAAG
The DNA here is from genome assembly GCA_025363795.1 of Mariniphaga sp. GTDB lineage: Bacteria > Bacteroidota > Bacteroidia > Bacteroidales > Prolixibacteraceae > JAAFHB01. The sequence goes on from JANYLE010000127.1 coordinate 16,572, forward strand.
GATTAATATCAACAAGCTTGTGCCATGTATTACAGATGATAGTTTCATTGTTTCAGGGTATTAGACTTTGATTTCAATATTTCCGACTTTTTATTGTGATCCTGTTATTACTAAAAATATCTTGGAGAAATAATTATGCGTTTGGCAAAATTGAATTCATAGGAAACCATGATCTCATGTACGCCGTTTTGATAATTTCGTAAGTCCGTGGTGGTAAAATCGTAAGCATAGCCCAACCGCAAAGATTTATTAAAAATCCATTGTGCTATTGCCCCAAAAGCATCCCCTGACCGGTACATTCCACCAATCCAAAACTTCTCGGCAAGCAAAAAATTGGCAGACAGATCATACTCGAAAGGACTCCCCTCAACCGCTTTTGTCATGAAGCTTGGTTTAAACTTGATATTATCAGATAAATCGAACATCATACCACCCGCGAAAAAAAAGTGGCGTGCCTGTGATTTTGTCGAGAAATTATTCACGTTCGACTGATAACTATTCTCAAGAATCTTAGGTAATGAAAAGCTTAAGTAATACTTCGGTGATGATAAGAAAAGACCAAAACCAAAATTTGGCATCAGCTTGTTTTCTACGGCGGTCTGAAAAGGCAGGTCAATCTCATTATCAGATTGCACATACTCAGGAAGGTTATTGCTATAATTTGTAAATCCTCCCTTTACGCCGAACCGTAAAGATGTGTTATCAGACAACATGATTTGATAAGAATAGTCGACATTAACCAGAAGCGTCTTCTCCAAACCTACTCTGTCAAGTACAATATTAAAACCAATCCCAACATTTTGAGACCTTAAAGGTGTCTGGAAAGAAAATGTCTGCGTTGTCGGATGACCGTTTAGACCAACCCATTGATGACGGGATAGCATTGTAACACCCATCGTTTGCCAGTAACCGACGTATGCCGGGTTAATTGTCTGGAGGTTGAAAATATATTGAGTATACATTGGATCCTGCTGCCCTTTGGACAAGAGAGCTCCCAGTATCATCAGGGATAACAGGATTGCTCTTTTTAGAATTTTCATAGTTTCTTATCTGTTTCTGGTTGTTCGCTTTAAAGCAAGCCGGATGAGCGGCTCACTTTATTTGCCTAATTATTTATTTAAGAACAAAAATCCGGTCAATACTTTGGAACTGTTTAATTTAAGGACATAGTAGTAAGTCCCGACAGGTAATTCATCATTTCCAACAGTCATTTTGTTATCTGATCGTCCTGTCCACCAGGCATCTGCCAGATTACCCCAAAAGTCAACATCGCCATAATGGTCCTTTTTGAAAACCAGGTTTCCCCAGCGATTATAAATTTCAATTATCGGATTCTCATAATTATATAAACATCTGACCTTAAATAAGTCGTGAACACCATCCCCATTGGGGGAAAACGAATTAGGAACAAAAACAGCACAGTTTTCATCTTTTACAACCGTTATTGTCACTATTGCGGTAGCGCAAAGTGATGGAGTTCCATTATCACAAATCCTATAGGTAAACGAATCGGTTCCCCTGAAATCAAGGACTGGCTGATAAGTAAAATCACCGTTTGAAAAGAGTACCAGCGAACCATGCGAAGTAGCCTGCACCGGATTAGTATCTAAAGATAGGGGATCTCCATCGACATCATAATCGTTGCCCACTACCGACTCATCTAGCCTTTGACTCTCTTTGGTCTGAAAGTTATCCGCAACAGCGACCGGTGGATCATTAACCGGATTTATTGTAAGTGTTACAGTAGCCGATGAACAATCGTCGTTTGCATCACATAGCTTATAGGAGAAAACATCAGGTCCGAAATAATTTGCGGCCGGAGTAGAGATAAAGGTGCCGTCAGGGTTCATCACAACAGTGCTATGAACTGCTCCACCATTTATTCCAACCAAACTCCAGACATTTCCGCCATCTGCACTCGGCGTATCATTAATAGTGACATTTCCGGATACGGGTGTGTCTTCAAGGGTAGTGAAGGCATCGTCGTTGGCTTTTGGTATGTGCACCGCTGTCACCGTGATAATAATCGTTGCACTGTTGGAAGTGGCACCACTATTATCCTGAACTGTATAATTTATCGGAGTGGAGGTTCCGCTGAAGTTAAATGCTGGCGCAAAGGTAACTGAACCTAAGGCATTAACAGAATAAAACCCCTCACCTGCCACTGTCAACAAGTTTTGGATGCCATCAATTGCCGGATTCAAATCAACGGTATTGGATGCAATGGATCCATCCTCATCAATGTCATTACCGGTAATATTAAAGGTAACCGGTGTATTTTCGGGAGTACTTGTTATGTCCGCCTTAGCGACTGGTATAACATTGGCATGAAATGCCTGCGCAACGCGTGAACAAATACAGTTGCTATTTTTCGAAATTATTGCAACCAGATTACCGGCAGGACTACATCCATCCGCTTTAAAAGTATGGTTTGCCTTAAACGTGCCACCAATGGGCAAAGTAGTTGCGCTGGTGTAGGTTGAAAGAATACTGCCAACTGGATTACCTGCTCCATCAGCACAGTAAAAATCAACAATTAGCGGATTTGTAGTGATAAGACCAGCTGAGCCGGCATTACTTATAGCAAAATCAATGTTATAAGTAACTGGAATACCAAGGCTTGCTGGTGTCACCTTGCCAGATAGCGAAGTGAAGGAGAGCATTGGCCTGTCAATTTTTAGGTTTACACTGCCGGTACCAGTTACAACACCTATGGATGCGCATATACCACCGGGTGCCGTAGGACAAACTACGCCGGTGACAACATCCTCGGTTCGGAGAAGTACCGTGCTCAGATCACATGATGCGAAACTGTTATCTCGCACGTCAATGCTGAATTGCATCGCATTCCCAGCTTCAATGCCAACAGGTATGCTATATAACAGTAATACTCCATTATTGGATTGGGTGGAACCGCTGATAAAACCTGGACAAATTGAAGAAGAGCAAGTGAAAGAATTTGGAACAAGATCCAACCCGATGGGTAATTCAATTTGGAGTGTCCCGTTTGCGCCCGTTTTACCTCCGATAATCATACTTGTCACATTTATTCTAGCCGTGTTACCGCAGTTAGTGAGGTCAGAAGATGTAATTGTATTAACAGTCGTGTAAGGTTGATTTACACCCGTAATCGCGATAGCTGGTCCCTGTAAAGAGATTAAACTGCCAATAGCAGTTGCACCAGACGGGCTGAGGGCTGAACTTCCAAGTACAAAGTTGGTATTAGCCACAAAATCGCAGTTTGTGATAGTTTGAAACCGTACTCCGATCTGCCGTTCGTTTATGGAATTAGCATTTAAGGTACCTGGCAAACCTGTGGCCAATGGATATGATGGATGTTCAGTAAGATTGTAAGTATAAGTATTGCCGGATATGCTTGGAATCAATACAGACCAGTTATTTGCACCAAGCGGATATTCAGCTTCAAAACTACCCGCAACCGGAATCAATCCCGCAGGAAACTTTATCGTGAAAGTATTATTGACCGTATTACCAGCCTGTGAGCTGCTTACGGCATACTTAAAACTGGCCGGCACACATAAATCTATGGAACTCAATGGAACAGAGACCGGGATAATTTCAACTGCCGAAATTACCGGAGCAAATTTAAGCCATAAAGAATTCACGCCGCAAGTACTTGTATTGGGATTAACTGGAAAACCAACTCCATTCCAACCAGCAAGCACCTTCAAACTATCCTTTGTCGAAGACGTGTACTTAAAGGAAATGCGATAATCGGTGCTTGCACCGGAAGCAATGCCAGCGGAATTTAACTTGTACCAGTTGCCCCCTGGATAAGGTAAGGCAGTAATGGCTGAATTTGTCGCCAGATCTGTTACCTGCAACACTTTAATTCCTGTTTTATCTGGAATACCTAACCATGTGTATGGAACCGAGGAAGTGCTTATTGAAGCTAACCGCACAGTCCAACTTTCAGTAGGCGAAGCAGCCTGGATAAGACCTGTTTGATCGCTTAACAGGATATCTGGTTTAGATATCATCGAGTATAATATCGGATCACTATGACCAGTCGACCCTTCAAGTATAACAGAATTCTCCACTGGTGAAGATTTGCCTGCATAAGCATAGTAAAAATCTTGAATGTATGTTTTAACATTAATATTTTCAACTGGTTGTGTTGCACAGGTTGGCTTTAGTACTAAAGTAATGTATCCGCCGTAGTTGTTTTCAACAGTAATTGGTAAATTGGCCCAAGTGCCTGGATTAACAAATGTGTAAATATGACCCCTAATAATAGTTGGAGACATAGTGATAGCGCCAGGGTTTTGAGCCGCTCTGAACGAAGCCGATACAAATTCATACCCTTCCGGAATATCCAATATAACAGAATCAATGAAAAATGCAGGACGATATTCATTTTGAAAAAGTAAGCCAGAGTTACTAAATCTTCTGGAAAGATAGTATGTTTGATCACCAAGTGAAAATGCATTAAATCCTTTTGCAATGAAGGGTCCTGTTCTATTTTTCATAAATGTACCAACCAGATACATCTCCGGAACTACAAAATTAGACTCATCTCGACCTCCAATACTATTGAGATTGTAAAAAGTCCAGCTATTGCCTGATTGAATATCATTTAAAGGTAAACCGTCATTAGTTGAAACTACATATTTTGACGAGGTAGATATGCTGTCTCCTGCAAGCAGTCCTTCTGTTGGAAGTATTGAAGTAATATCCCAGTCGATTTGTTGCATTGTAGTTGTTGAGTTCAACTGAGACACGGTATTCAAGGTGCCAGTTTTAACTAAAACTCCTCCCCGGTAAATATTTACAGTAGCAGTAAGCGGAGTAAGCTTATTTAGACCAGTAGGTTCAAGGTTTGTCTTAGCCAATTTCAATTCAAGATGAAGATTGGATGCATTGTTATTTTGTTTTGCAGATCCCACAATCTGTATCGTATCCAAGTAAAGTGCTTTCGACAAATCATAAGCACTTATAGCTGATACAAGTTGTCGTGTATTTAGAGTGGCATCTGTCCAACCCAATGATCCATCAGTTCTTCTTACAATCGGTATGAAAGTGATTAGATTTGTAAATGATTGTGCCGAGCAGAAAGCCATTGTTGACATAGTGGCACACACTAGATCACCCTGACATTTACACGGTGTCGTTATATCCTGTATCTTCTCGAGTGTATACTTAAAGTTTTTCACACCTTCGCCAGAACTACAACCATAAACCAGATCAATGCTAAATGGATGAAATACGTTATCCTCTGAAGTGTAAATAATTGTATCATTAATCTGATTGTATGAAACCGGATTAATATCATAAGTAGAATTCCCTGTTCCTGAAACCGTGACTCCAGGAGGCAATATGACTTTCCATCGATAACGGGTATTATTTCCATCATAATATGATCTATTCGTATAATAACCAGCCTTTAAACTTATTCTAAAAGGCACACCACTTCTGACATTAGCAGGTAAATACGACATCCCTACGAAAGACTCCTCCAATACCTCCTGATCTCCAGATAATTGCATATCAGGATTTAATCTATCCGCCGTGGTTATCGTCATATCACACATAGTATGATACTGCATAGTCGCAGACAACCCCCAAAGACTCTTACTCGAATTACATGCAATCGAACAATTAAATTTCATGGTTACTGTAAATTTAATTGATTGTCCACCAGGAAGGTCATCAAAAAAACCGTCGCCATCCAAATCATCCAATCCACCTACGCCATCAGGATCGGAAATAAATAAATCCTTGAGATTAACTGTCATAATCCCATTCGATATGGTAAACGGCACAGAAACAGTTCCAACCCGTACATTACTCAAAGTAAATAACGACATATCCATTGGGTTAAGAATTACACCATCTCCCTTCTGACCTTGCAATAGTACAATGTCATACATTGCAGCAGCCTTTTGATCTCCACCACCACCATTCGTAAGTGTAAGAGAATAATCGAAAGGGGTGCATTTATCGACAAAACCGATATTTGTTCTGGAAATCTTTGTATAGGCAGGCACACCAACGGCTGAAGAAATAATACCTTGTCCACCCGATGTCTGGCACCATTTATTTGGGGTAGAGTTGCATCCCCAACCTGCTAAATAGGAAGTAGGTTTCGAATTGCACTGTTTAACTTTAAATGTTTCCGTAAATACCAGGCTTTCACCATTGCAAAATAGGGCATCGGAAGAAAGGGCAGCCCCTTGAACAGTAAAAAATAAAGTGTCGCCTTTGACCGAAGTGGATGGAATTGGGATTCCACCCAGCGTTAAGGATTGGAATTCGAGACCAGCGTCCGGATAGACGATGTAAAAATGAACTTGGTCTGCACATCCGTTCCCGCCATTTGTGATTGTAAAATTACGGGTATAGATACCACCAGGTACAATATTGGTAAGAGCGGCTGGCTGGATAAATGAGATCGATGGGGAATTAACATTATATGCATTAAAAGCAGGGTCAATATCCCTGGTGATGCCGGCTGTCCCTTTAATTGAAATCACATCTTTAAAGACACCACCCTCAATCATATAATTACGTGATATACAATTAGCCTGTCGTTGTAAAGTAAAAGTAATATTTTGACCAACGGTAAGATTTACTGGTGAAATCAGGAATCTTGGAGCCTCCGGAGGGCCCCCTGCTTCAACAATATTTAGTGTAGGTGTTCCTCCTGTCTTTGTTATAGTTCCGGGGAGGTAGGTAATACCAGGAGGGAAAGATATGAATACTGTGTCATTAGACGTCGCATTGGCTCCAACATCTGCCCGAACAGTTAGCAATGATGAGTTAAGGCAGGCAGTAAGATTTTGTGAAGATGCAGGATACTGAATAACGAACTGAGCCCGTCCAATAAAACCCAGACATATTAAAATCCAAAACAGCATCGCCTTCCTTTTGAACGATTTGTGAAGTAAAGTCATACCTTATAGTTATTAGAATTGGATAGTCGGATTATGGTCATAAAACAAATTGAACGAGAACCAGACCTCTAAGGTTTCATTTTCATCATAAAGAATTTTAATCAAAATTCACCCCAACTACATCCTATTGTTACTCACTCGTTTATTGACCTTAATTTTTTTGAGAAACATTATATATTTCGCAAGCTATTAAACAAGATAGAACGACAGACTTAAAAATTTCTTTATTCGATGCATAGACTCCCGACAAAACCAGGAATATCTTATTTAGATGCTTTCTAATTAATTAGAGTGGAATAAAGTGATTGCAGAATTTTAAAATATGAATACTGCACCATCAGGCTAATGGGGTGCAAGTACGATAAACTAATAATATATAATTAAAAAATTTAAACATATTGATCTAAAGCGAATTTATCCTCATCACTTATGAAACCTTAAACTATACCAAAATTGTAATTGAACTATATTATTCGGGCTGTAAGAATCACCCTTTTTGTCCCAGTTTTTTAATTCTGTGCTGAAAAGCTTGAATAACCTAATATGCAATATTATCTATCGCTGGCAATGCCTATGAAATGGTTAATCAAAAAGAGAAAGAATCTGCTAATTTTTCATAATAATGACGGTATTCGCTTATTTGAGCAGACTTTGCATACAATTACTTTCATTTCACTTTCCCCATATTTGCCCGAAAAAGACTCAAAGTACGAACCTTGATCAATATCGGATTGAGTTTATGAACTAGGCATCAAGATCAATTTCGAACCATCCTTTTTTGCAAAAACACAGGCACTTGATTTCACTACATTTCAGACATCAAATGCCGTGGGATATCCATCCAATCTTATTCTTTGTTTTTATATCATCCAGCGCTTTTTTCGCCTGATTATAGTTATCATACTTAACCCCTACTCTGAAAGGCTCAGAGTCATTTAGAATTGCAGCCTCACAACCAATGGCTTTAAGTTGCTCAACATACTTAGAGGCATTCTCTTTTTCAACAAATGATCCTAAAACAAGATAAAATTCCTTGGTGTTTGCCTCATTAACGCCCATCTTTTCAGCCTTTCCATATATTGACCCATGATTTTTAGAAGAACTGTAACCAGGAGTATGATCCGGTTTCCCATTGGAATAATCACCTACTTCTTGTATTACAGGTTCCCCTTTTAAAAATCCGGGTATAAATAGTTCTGTTCGTCTGTTTTCGCGATGTTGGGCAGAGGTGCATAACTGACCATCCTTACAATTGTTAATTAGTTGGGTTTCTCCGAAACCGATCCCCTTTATCTTTGATTTATCAATACCTTTAGAAACAATGTAATCAACTGCAGCCTGGGCACGTAATTGAGACAATTTCAGATTGTAACGTTGGGTTCCCCTGGAATCGGTGTGGGAACTTAATTCGACTTTCATGGCAGGGTTTTCTTTCATAAGCGAAACTAACCGATCAAGTTCCTTTGCCGATTCCGGCAAAATATCCCATTTATCAAAGTCATAATAGATATTTTTCAATACAATCTTCTCATTTACAAACATATCAAGCAATATTGTATCCTTCAGAACAACGCCAGGCATCGGAGCACCTATTTTTATTGTCAGATAGTTATCTTTATAACCAAGAGCGGAAGCTGTAACCTTACAAACCGCATTTTTATCAAACCAAAAAGATGTTTTGCCTACAGAATCAGTTAGCAAACTTTTTTTACCGCAATAATCAACCTTAGCTTTCGATATCGGTTTCGAAGTTTTACCATCTAAAACCAGCAATTCCTCCAAAAATTGGATGTATTTATCAAAAGTAAGTTTATAAATGTCATCGTTCCCGGTTCCCGGTCGGTTAGATGTAAAATAACCATGCTCAACTTTATCTGGTAAGTTCATTGCAAAATCATCACTTACGCTATTAATAGGTTCTGGGAATGGAACAACTTCACTTTTAGGATCATTCAGATTCTTATAAAACAAATCGAATCCACCCATACTGTTATGACCAGTAGATGCAAAAATCAAATATCTTCCCGGATAACTATTTCCTGTAATAAATGGAAATTCATCTTTTTCGCTTGTGTTGATCTGAGAACCAAGATTCACAGGATTACCCCATTTCCCATTCTTCCGTACCGACAGGTAAATATCCGTCAGGCCAAAACCACCGGGCATATCGCTTGTAAAGTAAAGGGAATCACCAGTAACGTTAATTGCAGGATGTCCCACCGAATATTCGGAATTATTGTAAGGAAACTCCTCAACGACAGTCCATACATTCTTAATTTTCATCGCAATAACGATGCGCAGTTTAATATCTTCATGCCGAAACGGTTTATACTTTACAGAAGGATCAACATAATTGGATTGAGTAACAAACAATTCGCCCGTTTTTTGACACCAGGATACCGGTCCGTCATGAAATCGTGATACAAACTCATCTACCGGTTGACGACTGCTGATGACATTTCCATACATATCGATGCCCGCTTTGAAAAGATCATAAAATTCCTTGGTCTTTAATTCTTTATCCGATTTGTCAATGACAGCGTCTCGATAGGACGAAAAATAAATAGAATCGCCAATAACTGCAGCTCCAAAATCACTTTGTATCGTATTGGTTGAGATTTCGGAAACCTTGACTGAGGCCGGATCAAACAATCCTTTTTTAACTGATTGTGAACTACCAGGAATAAAAGAGATCATTAATGAGAGAAAAATCAATTCACGTATCATAGGTTAATTTGATTTTTAAGATTAAAATTTAGAAATAACGCGGAGAAACAAATTTCCGTTTCATAAATGCAATCTCGTAGGATATCATCACTTCGTGAACTCCCTGATTATAGCTTTTTAAATCTGTAAATGTAAAATCGGCAGCATATCCAATTCGAAATCTGTTGTTTATAATCCACTGAACAATTGCGCCATAAGCATCACCCGACCGGTACATTCCCCCAATCCAAAATTTTTCTGCCAACAAAAAATTAGCTGAAATATCATACTGAAATGGGCTCCCGACCACAGCTTTTGTCATAAAAGTCGGTTTGAACTTTACGTTGTCAGATATATTAAATACAAGACCTCCGGCAAAATAATACTGGCGAACCTCTGACATCTTAGAAAAATTCCCGCTGTTTTCCTCAAAACTATTTTGAACAAGCCGTGGTATGGATAAACTTAAATAGTATTTTGGCGTTGACAAAAACATTCCAAATCCGACGTTGGGCATAAATTTGTTTTCTATAACTCCCATCAAAGCAGGATCACCAGATCCCACCGGACCAGGGTCAAGACTACTTATATCGTTGTTATAATTGGTAAAACCGCCTTTAATACCAAAACGTAAGGAAGTAATATCATTAAGCATTACCCGGTAGGAATAATCCAGATTCACAATAATTCGTCGTTCCGAACCCAATTGATCATGGACAACATCAAATCCAATTCCAACATTTTGAGTACTTAATGGTGTTTGAAACGAAAAAGTCTGGGTAACAGGATGTCCATTGATTCCGACCCACTGGAGTCGGGTTAAGGCCAAAAAGCCCATTGTCTGCCAACTTCCGGCATAGGCCGGATTAACCGTTTGAAGATTAAAAATATACTGGGTGTACATCGGATCCTGCTGACCAATAGAATACAAAGGCCCGCTAATTATTAGCAATGCCAGCGCTGCTATTCTCACGCTTTTCAGGATTTTCATATTGGTTATTTCTCGCATATCACCTATTTTATGAAGAGCATTTTACTTGATAAATGAATTAATTATTTTCCAAGGAAGATAAAGCCGGTAAGAACCTTTCCGTCACCCAGTTTAAGGACGTAATAGTAGGTACCCACTGGTAATTCATCATTCATCAAATTCCACTTATTCTCCGAACGACCATTCCAAAATGCCTGATCTTCACTTCCCCAGAAGTCAAGATTCCCATAATGATCTTTTTTGAAAACTACAATACCACCACGATTAAATATTTCAATTACAGGATTTTCATAATTATACAAACATCTGACCTTGAAATAGTCATGAATACCATCCCCATTGGGAGTAAAGGTATTTGGAACTAATACCGGGCAATTTTCATCCTTCTCCACAACGATTGTCACAATTGCCTTAGAACATAGGGAAGGATTTCCATCATCACAAATCTGGTAAGTAAATGTATCAGTGCCCATAAAATC